>NZ_JBNHIC010000117.1:0-3830 GCF_059092905.1 Arthrobacter sp. B0427-1-12
GCAAAACACGCGGCCGTCCCCGCAAGACCGCCGAAGCCGCATAGACTGTCAGCGATCTCCCGACAACACAGTGTCAGGGATGTCCCCGGACCGTACATTTTCAGTTGGCAGAAATGGCCCTATTTTCGGTCGGCGTTAACATCGCCCGGCGCCGCGGCAAAAAACGCGCCATCGTCGCCGTGGGACGCTCCATCCTGACCATCATCTGGCACCTGCTCACCGACCCGGCCCCCGGTTCCGCGACCTCGGCGCCGACCACTACAGCCGCCGGCTCAACCCCGACGCCGCCAAACACGCCCACATCCGCCAGCTCCAGGCCCTGGGCTACACCGTCACCCTCACTCCCGCCGCATAACCGGCTATGGCCATCCCAACCGGCATGGCCATCACCTGTCGGCAGCAGTCCCCTGCCCACAAGGGGGCGGACAGGTCACCTTATTTTCCGATCAGTCCCGGATGGCTCCGATTCTCCCTGCCGGGACAGCTGTCGGCTCACCACCTCGGTTAGGCTGGCGGGCCCAACCCTGATCGAGAGCGGACAGCTGACCCAAGTCAAGATGGATGGTGTGGAATTTCCACTGCCCGTCGACCTTGACGAATGTGTCGCGATATCGACCCGAGATGACCACCGAGTCATTACTGGTGCCGTGGGGCGAGGGAGTGATGTTGAGCTCGAGCAACACCCACTCGCCGGTGGCTGTCTGGCCATCCGGGGAGATCTCGACCACGGGATTGGTCATGAAGTGGACTGACCAGAGTATCGGCAACGAGTCGACGCCCTGGTCGAAGTGTCGGTAGATCTCATCGCGTCCGCGATTCTCTCCCCAGAGGCTGCTACTCCACTTGACATCGTCCAGATCCGCGTAAAGCGCGAGGACCTCGTTGGCGTTCATGCCATCATCGCAGATTCCTGCATACTGGTTCTTCAGATTCCGAATCGACTCGGCATCTTCCAGCCGCGCCACGCGTGCCTCAATCGAAAGTTCTTCGTTCATGGTGTCCTCCTAGCCTGGTCTTCGCTTGGGCGTTATGGTGCAAGCCTCGCCCCCGCCACGAGCGACTTTTGAGTTGTGGTTGCTGCCGTCGTCGGATCCCTGCGATGTCCAGAACATTCTTGGGTGTTCTGTTTTGACTGGGGAGAATTCCTTCCCCGCGGAGGCATAGATGCATCGTCAGACTCTAATACCTTGACCATACGTTTAGTGGCTAAACCCGGTGGGAAATTGGGCCTGCCAGCACGATCCAGGCGCGATGCCATCGGTCGCCGCCGTCTTCGGCGTCGTGCCTTTTCGGGAATTCGGATTGAGCGGAAGATGTCATCCATCGGAGCCGACGACGTCAGTTGGTCGGCGAGGTCCTTCTGCCGACGACAGCACTTCTCACGCTTCGGACTGATCGCATTCTGTGAGGGTGTTCTCTTTCAGGTGAAGCTCACCCATCAGGCAGACCGTTTGACAGGCTGGCGAAGGGATCCAGACTCACGGGCGGAGGATCACCGCTCAGGTACGGACACGAGGCTCGGATAATCGGTGTACCCCTGCGCTCCACCGCCGTAGTAGGTAAGCGGGTCGGGCGTGTTGAGCGCGTGATCGCCCGCCAGTCGCTCCGGGAGGTCTGGGTTGGCGATGTAGGCCCTGCCGAATGCGGCTGCGTCGATCAGACCTGCTGCCAACAGGCGTTCGGCCTTCTCCAGGTCGTACGCGCCGGCGCCGATGATCGTGCCGGTGTAAGTGTCCCTGATCTTGCGGCGATAGTCCTCGTCGAGCGCGGGGCCGCCGAACCAGTCCGGCTCCGAGACGTGCAGATAGAGTGTGTCCCGCTGTGACGCGGCGCGTGCGATGTAGAGCCCCATCTCCGCACCGTCGGCGTCGTCAAGCCAATTGGAAGTTCCGAGGGGACTGATGCGCAAGCCGACCCGGTCCGGGGCCCACGCATCGATCGCAGCGTCGAGCACCTCGAGGGTGAGCCGTGCGCGATTCTCGAGACTCCCTCCGTACTGGTCGGTGCGAGAGTTGCTGGTTGACGACATGAACTGTGGCAACAGGTAGCCGTGAGCAGCGTGGATCTCCACGAAGTCGAAGTTCGCTTCTTTCGCGTTCAGGGCCGCTCGACGGTAGTCGTCGACGATGCCGGCGATCTCCTCCGTCCGGAGCGCCCGAGGCGTTGGGCAATTGACGCGCTGCGGCTGGCCATCAGGTCCGCGCAGCGTCGTGCGGCTGCGGTGTGGCAGCGCGCTCGCCGAGACGGGGAGCTCGCCGTTGAGCAGCGACTCGTGAGAAACCCGCCCCACGTGCCACAGTTGGATGCCAATGCGACCGCCGACCTCGTGCACGGCATCGGTGATGCTACGCCAGCCCGCCACCTGGGCAGCGCTGTAGATCCCGGGGGTGTCCATGCATCCCTTGCCTTGCGGGGAGATCTGCGAGCCCTCCGTGACGATCAGCCCCGCTGAGGCCCGCTGGACGTAGTGCTCTCGCATAAGGTCGTTGGGAATGTCGTCCGGTGCCGTTGCCCGCATGCGGGTCATCGCCGGCATAACGATGCGGTTGGGACAGGAGAGCGGGCCGATGCTTACGGGGGAAAACAATGTCATGTCGTAAACCTTCCTTTAGCTCTGCCGCGTCGGATGGCGTCGCGACTTCTCTCAACCTACCGCATGGTTGGCTAGGTGGCCAGTGTGTCTTGGGCGCGGTGTCACGGAAGACAGTATCCCGAAGCGACCGCGTGCTCACCTCCCTACGCAACTGTGTTCGTCCAGGCGTCTTCTGTCGCAAGTGAGTTCCACATCCCTGCGGTAATGACCAGCTCGGCCGTTGCGGACCTAGGTGCCGGCTTCCAAGTCAGCACGATAGTCAGTGACCCGACCGGCCGCCTGGTCGTTATGGCGGAGAGGCGACAATGAGATGAAGATCTGGTTCGATGACTATGAGCGGGGCGAGACCATCCGGAGTCCGTACCTGCGGATGCACGCCGACGAGGTGAGGGCCTGCGCACGGTAGACCCATGACCTCTGAGCGTTCCTGAAGAGCACGCCCGACGACGAGTCGCCGGAGCGCTTCGTGCCTCCGTTGTTCACACTGGCTGTCGGCATGTGCCTGCTCCAGCAGGCGCCGGAGCGGTCGTTCCTGCCCGAGAGGTTGGTCGCCTTCCTTCAATTCGACTTCGTCGAGTTTCACCACGAGTTGACGGTCGGAGACTTCATTTACAGCGCTGCAACTGTCGAAGACCTGATCCCCCGTGGTGAGCGTGGCGAGATCGTCTTCTCGCACTCAACATACAACCAACGAGACGAGCTCATCGTGTCGACCGCTACGGGATGCTCGCCGAGCGGAAGAACTACCGACGTGAAGCAATACTTCGAGGACTACGTGGTCGGGGAGTCAGCGAGCACGTCGGGCCGAACTATCTCGGACGCCGGCTTTTTGCTGCGGGCGGCATTGAGCACGACTACCCGTCGATCCGCTTCGACGCGCACGTTGTGGACGCCTCGCGGTTCGGCGGTCGCATTGCGGCCGGGTCTATCGAACTCAGCCTCTCGGTGGGTATGTTCGCCCAGCACGATTGGAACTGGTACTGGCCGGAGCATGCCATAGCGACCGTGCGGTGGGACGCGATCCGATTCCTGCGCCCGCTTCTAATCGGCGACACAATCTACTGTGAACTACCGTGAACGCCAGATCGCCGAGACCCTCGTCGAGAATGACGACTTCGGGATCTTGGTGCACTCAGTCCGCGACGGGCTTAGGCGTGCTCAGGACCGGGCGTTTGCCAGCCAGAAAGAGGACAAGGAGACCGACGCGCGGATCAGGGCGAAGGCGACGGCGGAGTAC
>NZ_JBNHIC010000118.1:0-3735 GCF_059092905.1 Arthrobacter sp. B0427-1-12
GTGTCCAGGTATCCGGTACCCGGTGGGTGCGGGTACTCCGGCAGCGGCTGCAGGTGTAGGCGGCCTGGGCCGGTTCCTGCCGGCCCTCCGGCAGGGTCCGGGCCGGGACATACTCGTCGAAGCGGAGGAACTCATCGGTTCCGCATCCGGGACAGGAAGGCACCTCAGCACCGGCGGCCGGAGGGAAGCTGCCGGAGCCCGAGCCGGTGCCGGGGCCGCTGCGGGGGCCGGTGCGGGGTTTGGGGACTGGCATTGGGTGATCACCACATTGTCATCGGTGCCGGTGGATCGCATGGTTCGCCGGCAGGGGGCTGATATCGGCGGAAGTATCCGGAACCGGCAGGCCCGGGCTCTCTCCGGCCGGGACGCGGTTCTTCCTTTACCGCTCCGGGCGGTACCCCAGCGTATCCCCGCCCGCCGGCCCGGGGGCAGGTCCGGCTGACGGAAAAGGCGTTAGGGCTGCCGTCTTTGCCGCTCCCGGAGCCCCGGAAAAGGCCTACCGCTTCCAGACGGAGGACGTTAATATGGTCGTAGTTGAGCGTAGTCGGCTCAACTTTGGATGAACGAAGTATGGAATGAATGAAGGAGTTGGTGAGCATGACGGCCAGGTTTGATCCATTCCAGGAACTGGAACGTGTCTCCCAGTCCCTGTGGGGCCGGGGTCAGGGGCCGCGGGTGATGCCGATGGATCTGTACCGGGAAGGGGACCACTACATCCTGAACGCGGATCTGCCCGGCATTGATCCGGGATCGGTCGATCTCGAGGCGGACGGGCAGCTGCTGACCATCCGGGCCCAGCGGACCCTGCCCGAGCACGAGGGTACGCAGTGGCTGCTGCGGGAGCGCGAGAGCGGCTCCTTCCTGCGCCAGCTGACCCTGGGCCAGGACATCGACGTCGAGGCTATCTCGGCGCACTACGACAACGGCGTGCTGAGCGTGACCATCCCGGTCAGCGAAGCCGCCAGGCGCCGGAAGATCGAAGTGGTTGCCGGACACCGCCAGGAAGCAGTCGAAGCGCCGGCCGAACAGAAACCGGCCGGGCAGGAATCGGCCGGGCAGCAGAAGGCCGGATCCTGACACATACCGGAGGGGCCGTGCGTCCTGGCCGGACGCCCGGCCCCCTTTTTCCTGCCCGGGATCGTGGCAGCTCCTTCCGCCGCCCCTGGGCTGTGGCCGGACCTGGGCTGTGGTCAGAGCGGGGGCGCGGTAACCAGTGCGTTGTCCAGGTACCGGGCCAGCCGGTCTCTGCTGATCCGGTAGGTGTGTCCGATCCGTACCGCGGGCAGCTGCGCGCTGCGGATCATCCGGTAGACGCTCATGCGGGAGACCCGCAGCCGGTCGGCGACCTGCGCCACACTGAGCAGGACATCCTTGTCGGCGGTGAAATCATCTCTCATCGTTGTTCCCCCCAATTGCCAAAGGACCCGGTCCCCGAATGGACCGGTTGACTACGTACTGTAGGGACAACGCGCCCGCCCGTACAGGGTCCCCGTGATCTTTCCGTAACAATGACGTACGAACCCGGGCCCCTGATCCTTGCGAAGAGGCCGTTGAGGTTACAGGCCGGCCACGGGCGGATGTATTTTCGGTCTTAACACTCCAATGGGCGCGAGCGTAGCGTGGTGGTGTCAGAGATCCATCCCCGGTCCCGGAAGGCTGGAACCGCCGGGCCGGAACATTGATTGGAGGCAGCAGCGATGGCCAATATTCTGCGCCGTGCCGGCGTTGACGTTCCCGAACCCCTGCGCCGGCTTCTGGAAGGAGACCTGGAGTGGCTGCGGGTTGAGGAATACCGGGAGGACGGGTCCATGGTCGTGCGGGCCGAGGTTCCCGGCATCGATCCCGAAAAGGACGTGGACATCACCCTGACCGCCGACCAGCTGCGGATCGAGGTCAAGCACGAGGAAAAAACGGAGAAGAAAAGCAAAAAGGGTTACCGCTCCGAATTCCGCTACGGCGCGTTTTCCCGCACCGTGACCCTGCCCGGCCCCGTGGATGAGAAGGATGTCCAGGCCTCCTACAACGACGGAATCCTTGAAATCCGTGTCCCGGTGCCGGAGGAACCCGAGTCCGGGCCCCGGAAGATCCCCGTCAGCCGCGGCTGAACCGCCGGCCGCAGCCCGAGGCCGCCGCCCGTTCCTGGCCCGGGGCCGGGAACGGGCGGCCCCCGGGCATCCTGCCGGTGCCGGCACGTACGCGGGAGGAACAGGGGTCCGGCCCGGCCCGGCACCGGGAGGATGACCGTGGATCCTGAAATCAGCCGGTTGCGGTCCCTGGCGGCCGTCATCAGAGCCACCGAAGCCGGACTGGAGACCGCCTGCCTGGCTGAGGTCAGCGAAGCTGCCGGGCTGGATCAGCGAAGCTGCCGGACCTGCCCACCCTGGCCCGGGACGCTGAGCCTTTGACATCCCGCATGGGCCCGGACGATCCACTGCCGCAGGAACCGTAGACGCTCCGGCCCCGCCCAAGATGCCCCGGCCCCGCCCACCCGGCGGAAGCGGCTCGCGGACAGGGCTGTCCGGACCGGGGCGCAGCAGGGCAGCGAACCGGTGAGCGGTCATGCCGTCCCGGGAACAGATGCCGGTACCCGGCCATCCGGATGCAAGGAACGTCCGGGATTTCCCTGCTGTTTCGGGCAGATGCAGCAACCCGGGAACCGGATCCATAATTGAGAACAAGGTGCAGGAAGCACCTTCAGGGTTTTCAAACCGGTACGGGCCAACCCGTGCGGGGCAGGCCCGTACCGGAGCGGGAGATGCCCGGTGTTGTCGTACGAAGAGAACAGGCGCCTGGCGGAACTTGAGCGTGAACTGGCCGCCGAGGATCCCAGGCTGGCACGGATCCTGGCCGAGGGGTTCGCCGGTCCGCCGCCCGAGGCGTTCCGCCGGACGGTAACGGCCGCGCTGGCCGGGACGGTTGTGCTCATCCTCAGTGTCGCCTGGCAACTGCCGGTCCTCACTCTTGCCGGGTACCTGCTGGTGTATGCGGCCCTCCTGCGGTATTTCTTCCTGCGCGATCCGGACAACAGCTGCCCGTAAGGCCGGCAGCAGGGCCGCGGATAACCCCACCGGGTTGTTTTCCGTCCCAGCCCCCCCACGCGGCGCCCAGGGCACCCGGGCGGGCAATAGCCGGTCCCGGATCCGCTGCCCGAATGCGGTCAACGCCGCCTGCCGGTGTCATTTCCGGAAGAAGGACACCAGGAACATCAGGAGGCTGACCGCGGCCGAGACCACGAGCATCGAGACCCAGGGAATGTACACGCGCAGGTTCTCGCGCTCAATGCGGATGTCACCGGGCAGGCGGCCGAACCACGACAACCCGCCGCTCCAGGCCAGCACACCCACCAGGACCAGCAGCAGCCCGAGGGCCACCAGCAGCGGACCCAGGTCCCGGCCCATGGTCCCACCTCCCTCGTCGTGCGGACGGATCTCACCCTGCCCCGGCCGACGCCGGAGGTGCCGGCATGGGCCCTGCACCTCCCGGCCGAACATCCACCCTTGACCTATTTCAGCAGCCTGGCGGTTGGACCGGGAATCGGCGGCCGACCTGGCCGCGGGATACCTGCTGCCGGCCCCAAGACAGGTCCTGGGCATCCGGCGGCAGTGTCCGGGATCCTGGGCAAAAATGCTCCGGCAACCCTCCCTATTGCCTCATTGCAATACCTCCGGGAAGACTGATTCGTTGCCTCATTTGAATTTCTCCGGATGAGGTCATGGCCGGGAGTGCATCATGGGT
>NZ_JBNHIC010000119.1:0-3588 GCF_059092905.1 Arthrobacter sp. B0427-1-12
GGCGCACCTGAACCGGCACATCCGGCAGCCGCCGGGCCAGGTCCCCGCGCAGGTGGTCAGCCAAATACACCGGGACCTTGCCGGCGTCCGGATTGTAAATGAGCACAATCCGCTCAAAACACCCGGAAGAGGAACCATTCATACCACCAGCTTAATCACCGCGAACGCGAGACAGAGCCATCGAAATACCCGGGCTCGGGGCCGGCTCCGAGCCCATTCGCATTTGCCACGCCGGCCCATGGCAGATGCGCTGATATCGGCGCTTGCAGGTCCTGCAGCCCGGTGTTCGGATTTGTATGTGCCGTTTGGCCTGAGGAATGGGAGCTTCATCCACAGGGGCGGGGCTACGCTCCGGGGGTGTTGGCCCGCCCGTATCAGCGGGGGGCCGGATCCGGCTGCTTCTGTCATACCCGCTTGGTGGGTTCCCTGTTTCACATCACGGGCCGGACCGTGCCCACAGTATTTTCGGCTCCCGCCGGCTGATGAGCCAACCGTCGTAAAAGCGGGCTGTGGTCTGGGCTCTGCAGGAATAATGAAAGCAATTCCTGATTCGTGCGAGGCCCGTCTGCCCCCCTGCACGTCCTATGCCGGCACTGCCGCCCGGGCGGATTCCGAAATCAACCGTGGGTCCGGAAATGATGAGAAATCCCTCATAAATCAACCTTTTCCCAACCGGATGCTGAGAAAAATTGCTTCAGGAAATGCGGGAAGAATTATTACCGCAATTAGCGCCGGAGACCCAAGAACCGGCGGCAGAAAGACGTCCCGCAAATCTGGAAGCGGTGCCGATGCGGCACATTGAAATCTAGTGTTTGGAGAAAACCGTGCAGAACAAGACCCGACAGATCATTGGAACGGCGGCCGTCGCCGGCATTTTCCTCGCCGGCGGAATCACCGGATCGCAGGCAGCGGACGATGTTGAAGATCCCGCCGCCGCGGCCGAAACCGTAGCCGCAGAGACCATCGCCGACGAGGCTCCGGTTGAGGAGGCTCCGGCTGAAGACCCCGCTGAGGAAGCGGATCAGGACGAAGCCGCCGAGGATGCGGCTGAGGCTGAGGAGGATGCCGCGGAGGAGGCTGAGGACGCCGCCGAGGCTCCGGCTGAGGAGGACCCGGCTGAGGAAGCGGATCAGGACGAAGCCGCGGAGGATGCGGCTGAGGCTGAGGAGGATGCCGCGGAGGAGGCTGAGGACGCCGCCGAGGCTCCGGCTGAGGAGGACCCGGCTGAGGAAGCGGATCAGGACGAAGCCGCGGAGGATGCGGCTGAGGCTGAGGAGGATGCCGCGGAGGAGGCTGAGGACGCCGCCGAGGCTCCGGCTGAGGAGGCTCCGGTCGAGGAAGCCCCGGTTGAGGAGGCTCCGGTTGAGGAGGCTCCGGTCGAGGAAGCTCCGGTTGAGGAGGCTCCGGCCGAGGAAGCTCCGGTCGAGGAGGCCGAGGTTGAGGACGAGGCCGAGGACGAGGACGCGCTGGAGGGTGTTGAGGAACAGGCCGAAGCCATCGCCCACGTTGCCGAGGATGAATTCGACGCCGCCGAGGAAGCTCTGGGTGAGCTGGAGGAAGGCGCAGTGTCGGATGCGGAGCTGGCAGCGGCCCAGGCTGAGGCTGACCGGCTCGAAGACGCCATGGAGGCGGCCGATCAGGTGGCCAAGGATACCGTTGAGGCCGCTGAGGAAGCCCAGGAGAACGGTGCCCCGCTTCCTGTAGCCGCTGCCGAACCCGTCGCTGCAGCTCCGGCACCGGTTGTTGAGGGCTAGGTTTTCCGCCCCTGAAGGTTATGGTCGGGCCTGCCGCACATGTGCGGCAGGCCCGACCATAACCTTCAGGGGCGGAAAACCTAGCCCTCAACAACCGGTGCCGGAGCTGCAGCGACGGGTTCGGCAGCGGCTACAGGAAGCGGGGCACCGTTCTCCTGGGCTTCCTCAGCGGCCTCAACGGTATCCTTGGCCACCTGATCGGCCGCCTCCATGGCGTCTTCGAGCCGGTCAGCCTCAGCCTGGGCCGCTGCCAGCTCCGCATCCGACACTGCGCCTTCCTCCAGCTCACCCAGAGCTTCCTCGGCGGCGTCGAATTCATCCTCGGCAACGTGGGCGATGGCTTCGGCCTGTTCCTCAACACCCTCCAGCGCGTCCTCGTCCTCGGCCTCGTCCTCAACCTCGGCCTCCTCGACCGGAGCTTCCTCGGCCGGAGCCTCCTCAACCGGAGCTTCCTCGACCGGAGCCTCCTCAACCGGAGCCTCCTCAACCGGGGCTTCCTCGACCGGAGCCTCCTCAGCCGGAGCCTCGGCGGCGTCCTCAGCCTCCTCCGCGGCATCCTCCTCAGCCTCAGCCGCATCCTCCGCGGCTTCGTCCTGATCCGCTTCCTCAGCCGGGTCCTCCTCAGCCGGAGCCTCGGCGGCGTCCTCAGCCTCCTCCGCGGCATCCTCCTCAGCCTCAGCCGCATCCTCCGCGGCTTCGTCCTGATCCGCTTCCTCAGCCGGGTCCTCCTCAGCCGGAGCCTCGGCGGCGTCCTCAGCCTCCTCCGCGGCATCCTCCTCAGCCTCAGCCGCATCCTCGGCGGCTTCGTCCTGATCCGCTTCCTCAGCGGGGTCTTCAGCCGGAGCCTCCTCAACCGGAGCCTCGTCGGCGATGGTCTCTGCGGCTACGGTTTCGGCCGCGGCGGCGGGATCTTCAACATCGTCCGCTGCCTGCGATCCGGTGATTCCGCCGGCGAGGAAAATGCCGGCGACGGCCGCCGTTCCAATGATCTGTCGGGTCTTGTTCTGCACGGTTTTCTCCAAACACTAGATTTCAATGTGCCGCATCGGCACCGCTTCCAGATTTGCGGGACGTCTTTCTGCCGCCGGTTCTTGGGTCTCCGGCGCTAATTGCGGTAATAATTCTTCCCGCATTTCCTGAAGCAATTTTTCTCAGCATCCGGTTGGGAAAAGGTTGATTTATGAGGGATTTCTCATCATTTCCGGACCCACGGTTGATTTCGGAATCCGCCCGGGCGGCAGTGCCGGCATAGGACGTGCAGGGGGGCAGACGGGCCTCGCACGAATCAGGAATTGCTTTCATTATTCCTGCAGAGCCCAGACCACAGCCCGCTTTTACGACGGTTGGCTCATCAGCCGGCGGGAGCCGAAAATACTGTGGGCACGGTCCGGCCCGTGATGTGAAACAGGGAACCCACCAAGCGGGTATGACAGAAGCAGCCGGATCCGGCCCCCCGCTGATACGGGCGGGCCAACACCCCCGGAGCGTAGCCCCGCCCCTGTGGATGAAGCTCCCATTCCTCAGGCCAAACGGCACATACAAATCCGAACACCGGGCTGCAGGACCTGCAAGCGCCGATATCAGCGCATCTGCCATGGGCCGGCGTGGCAAATGCGAATGGGCTCGGAGCCGGCCCCGAGCCCGGGTATTTCGATGGCTCTGTCTCGCGTTCGCGGTGATTAAGCTGGTGGTATGAATGGTTCCTCTTCCGGGTGTTTTGAGCGGATTGTGCTCATTTACAATCCGGACGCCGGCAAGGTCCCGGTGTATTTGGCTGACCACCTGCGCGGGGACCTGGCCCGGCGGCTGCCGGATGTGCCGGTTCAGGTGCGCC
>NZ_JBNHIC010000120.1:0-3466 GCF_059092905.1 Arthrobacter sp. B0427-1-12
CGCGAGATCAAGATCATTGACACCACGCTGCGTGATGCGCATCAGAGCATCTGGGCGACGCGCATGCGGACTGAACACATTGAGCAGATGGCTGCGGACTTCGACAAGGTTGGCTATGAGCACGTCGATCTCGTGGCGCCGATCCAGTTCGACGTGGCAGTGCGCTACCTCAAGGAAGACCCGTGGGAACGGGTGCGCCGCGCCCATGAGCTCGCCCCGAACACCAAATTCCGCGCGCTCATCCGTTCCCGGAACATCGCCGCGTTCGATTTTTTGCCCGATGACGTGATCATGGCCTGGGTGGAGCGGCTCTACGTCAACGGATTCCGCGTGATCGGCTCCTTCGACGGGCTGAATGACATCGACAACATTGCTCCCGGTCTGCGCCGTGCCAAGGAGCTCGGAGCCGAGACGTTCGGCGCGGTGTCGTTCTGTGAGAGCCCCGTCCACACGGATGAGCTGTTCGTCGCGAAGGCACAGGAGCTGATCGAGAAGGCCGACGTCGACCGGATCATGCTCAAGGATGCCGGTGGGCTGCTGACGCCAGAGCGTATCCGCACTCTCGTGCCGGCGCTCAAGGACGTCATCGGTGATCGTCCGCTCGAAGTGCACACCCACTCGCTCACCGGCCTGGCACCGCTGGTCTGCCTGGAGGCGGCCGAGGCCGGCGCGGATTCGCTGCACCTCTCGGTGGCACCGCTCGCGTCCGGCAACGGCCAGCCTTCGGTGCAGAACGTCGTGCGTGACCTGCGTGCGCTGGGCTACGTCGTGAACATCGACGACGAGAGGATCGGCGAGATCAGCGAGAAGATCCGCACGATCGCCGAGCACGAGGACAAGCCGCTCGGGGAGCCGATCGAGTACAACGGACTGCACTTCATGCACCAGACCCCTGGCGGCATGCTGTCGAACTTCCGTACCCAGCTCGCGACGGCGGGTCTTGCTGATCGTTACGACGAGTTGTTGCTCGAAATCGCCCGTGTCCGCTCTGAACTGGCCTACCCGATCATGATCACCCCCTTCGCTCAGTTCGTCGGAACACAGGCGGCCATGAACGTCATGACCGGTGAGCGCTACAAGATGGTGCCGAACGAGATCAAGAAGTATGTGCTCGGTTACTACGGTGACTTGCTCGCCGAGATCGACCCCGAGTTGCGGCAGAAGATCATCGACAACGGCGCGTCGGATATCGCGCTCGAGCCCAGCGAACCGAAGCCCATGCTCGACGACCTTGCGGCGCGGTATCCCGAGGAGTCGATTGATCACCACCTGCTGCGCGCGATGTTCGCCGGAAGCCAGGTCGACGAGATGAAGATGGCCGTCGCCTCGGGCGGTAACCCCGACGAGATCCCGCACCCGTTGCTCGGGATCGTGAAGTCGCTGCACGCAACCGGCCATACCGGTACCAAGACCCTGAATGCCGGAGACCTGAAGATCAGCATTACCCAAGGAGAGAACTGACCATGTCGCTGAACCAGCCTGACATCCGCGAACTCAAGGCCCTCGTCGACTGGGCCCACACCACCACCGACGTGCATGAACTGTCCATCAAGTACGGTGAGGTCGAGCTGTTCGTGTCGCGCAACGGGCGCACCGCCGCGGCCGCGCCAGCCGCAGCTCCCACCGCGACGCCCGCTCCTGCTCCCGTAGCGGCTCCTACCCCCGTGGCTACGGCCCCTGCAGTTGCTCCCGCCCCTGCCGCTCCTGCGGCGGCTCCCGTTTCCGCTCCGGCCGCGGTCGCCGAGGATGAGGTCGTCATCACGGCCCCGATGGTCGGCACGTTTTATGCCTCCCCGAAACCCGGCTCACCTGCATTCGTGAACGTGGGCGACCGCGTCACCAAGGATTCGGTGCTGTGCATCCTCGAGGTGATGAAGCTGATGAGCAACATCGAGGCGAAGGTCGATGGTGTGGTCGTGCAGATTCTCGTGGAGAACGAGCAGGCGGTCGAGTACGGTCAGCCGCTCATGGTGGTCAAGCGCGATGCCTGAGCAGCTGCACAGCGTCCTCATCGCGAACCGGGGTGAGATCGCGCTCCGCATCATCCGCGCGTGCCAGGAACTCGGGATCCGCAGCGTCCTCGCCTACTCCGAGGCCGACCGCGATTCGCTTCCGGTCAAGCTCGCTGACCAGGCGGTCTGCATCGGGCCGGCAAACTCGGCCAAGAGCTACCGCGATCCGCGCGCAGTCATCAGCGCCGCACTGGCGTTCAAGGTCGATGCGATTCATCCGGGTTACGGATTCCTGGCCGAGAACGCTGATTTCGCGGCAATGTGCGAAGAGGAGGGAGTGGGCTTCGTCGGCCCTGCCTCGGACATCATCCGCCGCATGGGTGACAAGATCGAGGCCAAGAAGATCGCTCGCGCAGCCGGCGTGCCGACGGTCCCCGGATCGCTTGGCACGATCGCCGAGTACGATGAGGCGCTCACCGTGGCCGGTGAGGTCGGCTACCCGCTCTTGATCAAGGCGGCGGCGGGCGGTGGTGGCCGCGGCATGCGCGTCGTCGAGTCGGGCGAGACGCTTGAGCGGGACCTCAGTGAGATCATGTCAGAGGCCGAGACGGCCTTCGGGGATCCGTCCGTGTACATTGAGCGGTACCTCACGGATATCCGGCATATCGAGATCCAGGTCATGTCCGACGGTGAGTCGACCGTGCATCTCGGTGAGCGGGACTGCACGGCGCAACGACGCAATCAGAAGCTGGTCGAGGAGGCCCCGTCACCCGTCCTCGATGACGAACTGCGCGAAGGCCTCGCCAAGGCCGCCGTCGCACTATGCCAGCAGGTCGGTTACCGCAACGCCGGCACAGTGGAGTTCGTGTTCGACAACATCGATCGAAAGTACTACTTCATCGAGATGAACACCCGCATCCAGGTCGAACACCCGGTGTCGGAGATGATCACGGGAATCGACCTGATCAAGCTCCAGCTCGAAATCGCCGCAGGCAATCCGCTGCCGTTGACCCAGGAAGACATCGTCATCCGCGGCCACGCGATCGAGTGCCGCATCAACGCAGAGGATCCGCAGAGAGGGTTCCTCCCGAGCCCCGGCTTGATCAAGGGCTTCCGCGCCCCGGGTGGGTTCGGGGTGCGGCTCGACACGCACATTGAGGCGGGGTACGTGATTCCGCCGTTCTATGACTCGATGGTCGGCAAGCTCATCGTCTGGGGGCAGGACCGCCAGGAGGCGATCACTCGGGCATTGCGGGCGATCGAGGAAATGGAAATTGACGGCGTTACTACGACGGCTAATTTCCAGGGCGAGATCCTCGATAGCGAGGTGTTCCGCAGTGGTGATTTCAATACCGCTTTCGTCGCGGAGTTCCTGGCCACCGAGGCGACCTGAAGTGCTTGCGGGAGGGCTGTACCGACAGCAGTACGGCCCTCCCGCGTGGATCTTCGGCATTCATCAGTAGGCTCGGATAATAAGGCGAATGTGACACTTTCCGTCATGGGAGATGAGGGAT
>NZ_JBNHIC010000121.1:0-3310 GCF_059092905.1 Arthrobacter sp. B0427-1-12
TCCGTCCCCTGCATGGTCAGAGGAAAGTCCTCCCAGTGCGCCTGGTCGGACAGTTCGGGGTTGAAACGGCGGATGCGCACGGTGACCTCAAAGGTCGACAGGGCGGTCTCGCCTGCTGATTCTGGAAGATCGATCCTGGATGCGGGCTCGGCGGGTTCGGTCGCCATGGAAACCACTCCCTAAAGGGGCCTTGGATGGTCGCGGGAGTCTTCACGGCAGTACGGGGGATGTGGAACACATACTACCTGCCGGGACAGCCGGGCGCACCGGCCGGGATGCCGGCAGGGACAAGGAGGCCCGGAAAGGCCTTGTATGTCTTGTATAAATCACTAGAATTTCCTATCAGCCACCGGAGGAACCGCATGCAGGGGAGCAGGCGGCTTCGGTGGAGAGGCAAGAGGGCAATGGCCGCAGTAATCCAGCAGGTGGGACCTGCGCCCCGGTCGTCGGCGCGAACAGTAGAGGCACGGGACCGGGTTCTGGACCGCCGGTGGACGCCGGAGCAGCTGCACATTGTGGCTGCCAAAGACCGGCAGGTCCAGCGGCATGTCGAGCACATGCCGGCCCGGATTGCCCTGAGCGGTCAGGCCCGGACCGTGGATGCGGCCGCCGTCCGCTCCCTGGTCGTCGAAACCATGGGAGGCATCTGCGGAACGTACTGGATGGTTGCGGCCCTGCAGCTGGCACAGCTGGCACTGGCCTGCCCGCAGCTGCTTACCGCGGCCCAGTACAACCTTCTGCTGGCTCCTCTGGAAGCTGCAGAAGAAATCCCGGTGACGTTCAACGCCGCCATTGCTGCATAACTGCAAGACCCGGGCCGTCATCGGTGGTGGTTAGCTGCGGCGGGGGAGCGGGGCGGAGGGCAGTTCGGGTGCTGGCAGCGGGGGCAGGGTGTTTCCGGGGACGGTTCCGAAGCGTGCCTGGCGGTAACCGGGCGGGGCCGGGATAAAGGGTCCGGGGCCGATCTGTTCCTGCCAGCCGGAGCGGGCGTCGGCGATTTCCCCGTGGGAGCGGCCGATGAAGTTCCACCACATGACGATGGGTTCACCCAGTGGTCTGCCGCCTACCACCAGGGCCCGGGCCGGGGTGTACCGGAACGCGGACAGCGTGAGGGTTCCGGTTCCGGCAGGCAGGTATCCCAGCGTGTCGGGGGTCAGGGCGGTGCCGTTGCAGGTGAGGCTGCCTTCGACGGCGAGGATGCCGTATTCGAAGGATGCGTCCGCGGCCAGCTGCGCCTGTCCGCCGGCATGAAGGGTGATTTCGGCTGCCATCAGTGGTGAGAATGTCCGGGCCGGTGAGGCGCTGCCGGCAAGGGAGCCGAGCAGTACCCGCACTTCATGCCCGGTTCCGTCGGCGGCCGGCGGTGCGTACCGGGTGAAGCCGGGGTCGGTGAACCGGGCTCCGGCGGGCAGGGCAATCCAGAGCCGGAGTCCGTGCAGAACCGTGGTGCCTTCGACGGATACCTCCGAATGGCAGACCCCGCGCCCGGCCGTCATGAGGGCGACCTCACCGGGGCCGATGACGGCGTGATTGCCGGCGCTGTCACGGTGCTCAATCCGGCCGCTGAAAAGCCAGTGGAGGGTCTGCAGCCCGGTGTGGGGGTGCGGCGGGGTCCGCACACCGCCGGTGGCCGAGAGGTCCTGCGGCCCGTAACGGTCGATCAGGCACCACGGGCCGATCAGGGTCCGCCGCCGATGGGGCAGGGACCGGCGGACAGCAACACCGTCCGGCCGGGACGGCCGGACGGTCCGCGGATCCACAATCTCCGCAACGGCGTGCTCAGCGCGTTCCACACTGCTCATCGTGTACTTCCTCATGGCGGCTCTCTGAGCCGGTACTGCCGGGAAAGGCGCCGGAGAGGGAAGGCGCCCGGACCGGATAAGAGGACGGCGGAGGGCTTATCCGCCGGTTTTTCTTTTGGCCGATTCCACGCGCTGCCGCAGTTTTTCCTCGGCCTCGTCACGGCGGCGCCACAGGGCCCGCAGGTCCTTGTTCGCGGAGGATCCGGGACCGGGCCCGGCCTTGACGGTTTCCGGCAGGCGGGGCGGGCAGGCCCGGGTGGCCTCGGATGCTTCATCGCGCATACGCTCAATGGTCCCACCGCCGCGGGACCGGGAGAAGCAAGGATCCAAACACATCGAAACAGGATCCCAACACGTCTAAACAGGCGGAGCGGAACGTTTCAGGCGAACCCGTCCCGCTCCGGGGCGTCCATGTGGCAGGCACCTGATGGATTCCGGCCCATCGGCCCGGGACAGGGCAGGGGCATTAGCCCCAGGTAATTTTCATCGAGGCCGGGGGCCGGAAGAACGGAGTGCCTGCCGGACGCCGGCAGGCCGGCCCTGCCCTCCGGGAGGAGTGACCGTCGGGACGGCGGGTGGCACGGGTTATTAGCGGCCGGTCCGTCCTATTCTTTCAATCTGTCTCGGCGCCAGGCCGGAGGCGGCGGCCAGATCCGGCACCGGCACACCCTGGGCCAGCCCTTCTTTGATCATCTCCCGCAGAAAGGCATCCGCCTGATCCAGACCAAACTGCAGCAACTCCCTGTCCGCGGCGGCCACCCGGACCCTGTCAAGGCACTCGTTGCTGATGTTCTGCTCCACGCCCTCCCCCTTCCGGGAACCAGCCGGTGCCCGTCCTGTCTGCGTGCCGGCCCGTGCTGCTGCCTCGTCCCTGCTCCGGCCCGCCCCGTACCGGTCCCGCCGGCCTGCGGTTGACGGTAGCCTACGGCCTGGACACCGCTTCCGTGAATACTTCGGTGCTCTTGCCCCTCCGGCCTCAGGTGCCTGCGTTTCCGGTCGTTTTTCCGGGCCGGAGGTCCTTAGAGTTCATCGTCGGCTGCCGCTTCCGGGCCCACTGGCCTCTGCTTGAGGTCCCGGGCCATCACGAGCAGTTCACTGCGGCTGATCCCGGCCACGCCATCGAGGCGCTGGCCGATCCGGTCGGCAAGCTGGTCAACGGACAGAGTGTCCGAGTCCGGCGTCAGTTCCTGCATGATGCGGCTGATCCTGCTCAGCAGCGCGTGCGGATCCATAGTGATCATCATTGACCGGTTTTTCCGTTCTTCGCCCTGCCCGCCGCCCCTGCAGCAGAGGATCCAGCCGGGCGTTTGTTCCTGCGGCACAGGGCTACACCCGTACGGGCACAGGCCTGCCACAGCAAGCCGGTCAGCACCAGAGACACCGCCGGTTCGCTTACCGATGCACATGGCGACATATGCGCTGATATCGGCGCTTGTGGGATGAGCTGGGTGTAATGCCTGGCTCCGGCTCTGGAAGTTTCCTGCCCGTGCCGGCGCAGCGGCGGCTAC
>NZ_JBNHIC010000122.1:0-3286 GCF_059092905.1 Arthrobacter sp. B0427-1-12
CCGCAGCCATCTGCTCAATGTGTTCAGTCCGCATGCGCGTCGCCCAGATGCTCTGATGCGCATCACGCAGCGTGGTGTCAATGATCTTGATCTCGCGACGGCTGCCGGCCGGACGGCCGCCCAGACTCATCACCGAAGCGATCGTTTCCGTTCCGTTCGTCAAATCTGACCTCGTTCCTTGCCGCCCTCGAAGAGAGCACGTCACGTGAAATCGTATTCACGCCTGCCTTATGAAATCGTATTCTCGGTATTCCGTCAAGCCCCCGTCCTAGAAGTAAGTGTCGCGGGGCAAGACGGGTGCAGGATGTCAAGAGACGGTGCGGGCCCCGAAGAGGTCTGGTCTAGTGGCCGTCTCAGTCGCCGCATTCCGCACCGGCATGGTTTGGTCGTCCTAGTGCGCTAGGCATTCCCGGGCAGTAATGCTTTGGTCAACCCCCTCTGTGGTTACCACGACCGGAGCCTCGCCCGCGTTGTCCGCAGGTGCCGCCGTGCATGGTTACGCGGGTGTAACTCGTCGTCATAGGATGCGGGGGCAAAAGGCCATGGGTGAGGGTGGACTGCCGTGACGTATCGGCCGACTTCAGACTCCGTGTGCTTAAGTGGGTTCCGTCCCGCCTGGCAGTCCGCGGGCGGCCAGCGCCTTACCGGTGGCCCGGGCGTGACCGACCGTCGCAACGAGTACCGGGCCCATCAGCCGCACCGGCCCCCGGCGCAGGCCGCGGGATGCCAGGGCTTCGGATCGGGTGCGCAGGGCGGTTCCGAGCCAGGGCATCGAGTGCAGCATGACGTTCACGGCCAGCGCGGCAGCTTCCGGATTCACCCCCAGCCGACTGAACAGGCCGAAGAAGCCCGTGAGCCCATCGAGCAGCTCGGTGCCGGGGGTCGTGATCACCAGCAGCCGCGCCGTCGCCAGGGCACCGAAGACGGCGACGATGACCACGGCCGCCGGTCCGAGGGCGTCGATGGAGGACAGGCGGTCCGGCCCCCAGACGCCGGAGGCCCACCGCGCCACGCCAGCGAACCCCAGCAGCGGCCAGCCGCGCCGCCACGGTGCCAGGAACTCGCCGGGCAACCAGGCCAGCCCGTACAGGGCCAGGACCAGCACGAGCACGGAGCCGACGACCACGGGGTGGCGCCAAGCGACCAGCACGATCAGCACGAGGTACTTGCCCGCCAGCGGGACCGTGTGGACCGGGGAGCTGCCGGGCCGGTAGTCCAGCAGGTTCACCGGGCCGCCCTCCGGCTGAGGACGTCGTGACGGTACCAGGAGGTCACCGTCATAACCGGCTGCGCCCCTCGCCTCCTGAATAAAGAACCTTGGCGGAGGCGAACTGTTCGGCTGTGGCGCTCTCGACCTGGCAGATGGCATTGAAGATCGTAATGGACCCGGTCGTGCAGGTGATCTGGTGTTCGGCGAAGGCGTCAACGACAACGGAGGGATTTGTGCGGTTGATGAAAACCAGGCTCATACCATGCAGGAGAGGCGTGATCGCGTCGATTACCGCACCTGTGATGTGGAACAGCGGGGCGATCGCCAAGACGGAGTCCCCCGGTTTTAGTCCCATCCATGCAACACACGTGGATGCGACGCTGAGGACGTTGCCGTGGGTGTTCATCGCACCCTTGGGCGGGCCGGTTGTCCCGGAGGTATAGGTCAGCAGGGCGACGTCGTCGACATCCGGATTGCACCTGGTCGGCGATTGTCCTTTGAACCCCTTGATCAGCTCTGCCATGTCACCGTCAGGGGACGACTCCGCCGGCTCGGTGCTCCGGAAGACCCGGGGGTCGTTGCGGCTCTGGTACTCAAGGCCTGAGGTGGTCACGATCCACTCCACGGAGGTGCCGACGGCCGTCTCGGCCGTCTCAGTGTAGAGCCCATCGTCGGCGATAATTCCACGGGCGCCGGAGTCTTCGATCAAGTGACGCAACTCCCGCCCCTTGTACATAGGGTTAAGCAGAACCGCGATCGCACCGAGTTTCCAGAGCGCAAGAAAAGAAATTGCGTACTGTGGAATGTTCTGCATCTGAATCCCAATGCGGTCGCCGCGCTTGATTCCACGAAACTCCAAGGCAGCGGCAAACGCATCAGAAAGTTCGTTAAGGCGCCGAACTGTGAGAGACCCATCAAAGTACATGATCGCCTTGCGGTTGGGGTTGCGTTTAACCCGGTTTCGCCAAGCCTCGACGAGTGACGTAGCCCCTTCGGTGAGGCGTACAAACAGACCGGGAGGATAGGAGTCTGCCCATTGAGGCCTGGCCGAGGCGTTCACTGTTTGGTCACGTCCATATCAGATTCATCCGTCCAGCGGACGTCAGTTACCGAGCGATCGATCGGCAGATATAATGTGAGATAGACCACCACGTGATGTCAAGGTCTAAGGTTTGTAGGGCACAATACATGCGAGGCTGGAATGTTATGACCAGAGTTTCCCCGAATGCTAACCCCGGTGAGGCTCTGGCGCGAGCCCCTGATACAGCCTTGCGCCTTGGAGGTGCTGAGGGATCCTCGTGGCGTGACTATGCCAATGCCGAGCTTCCTTTGATGCTCAGCAGCGCACTCGAGTGCTTCATGGAGCAGGGTTATCACGGCACGACCATTCGCCAAGTGGCAGCCCGCGCAGGCCTGTCCGTCCCTGGCCTGTACCATCACTACCCTTCTAAACACGCGCTGCTGGTGGCTCTCATATCCCATGCCATGTCGGATCTTTGGATTCGCAGCCAACTCGCGATCGAGGAGGCGGGGACAATGCTTCCACGCCAATTCGATCTTCTTGTCGAATGTCTGATTCTGTTCCATGCGCGGCGGCGAGAACTGGCGTTCATCGCCTTTAGCGAGATCCGGAGTTTGAATGAGGCAGCTCGCACCGAACACATCGCCGCCCGCGACCGCCAGCAACGGCTCCTGGACTCGATCATCGAGCAGGGCGCCGAAACAGGGATCTTCACAACCCACTACCCGCGGGAAGCAAGCATGGCTGTCATCACCATGTGCACCGGCGTCGCCCAATGGTTCCGCCCGGAAGGCCCGCTGACACCCGAGGAGTTGGTCGAGCGATACCGCGAGATCGCGACCATGGCCGTCGGGCGATCAGCGGCGCCCTGACCACATGCCCGGCATCCCGGACGCCTGCCGCTCCTGGCCTGTGCCGCAGGATAGGCCAGCATGCATCGTTTGTAGGCTGCTGACAATGTCAATGGCCATTGGTTTCTGCCCACGGGCGGCCAGTTGATGTGCCCGCTGGTGGCCAGTAAAACTGCCCGATGATGGCCAACAGATCTGCCCACT
>NZ_JBNHIC010000123.1:0-3168 GCF_059092905.1 Arthrobacter sp. B0427-1-12
CGCCGCCGGATATCAGGGCCACTGAACCGGTCTCCGGACTGCGGCCCTGCCTAGGCGGGCGGCCGCATGGGCAGTACCCGCCCGGCCGGTCAGCGGGGACTGCGGTGCAGGTCGTATTCGTCACTGGGCAGCAGCTTGGGGCGGCCGCCCACCCCCTCGATGATCAGCACGGTGCCCTCTTCGGGGAAAGCCTGTTCGACTTGGCCGAAATAGTGGATGGCACCGTTGCGCCGGGCTTCGATCCGATCGCCGGGGCGCAGGGCGGACAGGTCGGGGATCCGCGGGTTGAGGCTGAAGACGTTGGTCACTGTATTCCTTCCGTAGGCGCGGGGTCTGGGATCGAGGACCATCATCATGGCGGCGGCGGGCCCCTTGGGCGCTTGACCGCGTGTGCGGTTCCCGTTCCTCTGTTCTCTGGTGTGAGAGCGGGGGGAGTGCTTCCCTAGGCGGCCGAGGGGGACCGCCGGCTGTGGAGCACCGGGCGGGCGGCCTGCCGGAGGGCGTCGAGCAGGGTGGTCAGGGATCCGCCCTTGGCCAGGACCGCGCGGATGCCCAGGGCCCTGCCCTGCTGCCGCAGCGTGGCGGAGGGCTGGGCGGTGAGCAGCACGATGCGGGCTAACGGGGTGCGGGCCAGGATGCGCTGTGCGGCGTCCAGTCCGGTGCCGTCGCCCAGGTCGTGGTCCATCAGGACGACGTCGGGCTTCAGCTCCCGGCACAGCCGGAGGGCGGCGTCGGTGCCGGTGGCGTAGCCGATGCAGTCGATGTCCCGTTCCCGGTTCAGCGCGCCCATGAGCAGCCGTGCGAACCGTGCGTGGTTATCGACAATAAGAATCCGTGTGGGTGACATTGCGGTTGCCTTTCTCGGCATACCTGCGGTGCAGGGGTGGTGTCTGGCCTGCCCGGGACGGGCAGGGGAAGCGTGGGCCGGAATATCCGGCGGAGCCGATGGCCAGAGGTTCATCGGGTCAGCACCGGATGCCGGGTGACCGCCGGCGCTTCCGGCAGGGGATCTGACCGGAAGCCGGCGGTGCGGACACCGGCGGGCGGGACGGCACGGGGGGCCGTCCGCTTCGTGCAGCGTCCTTGGCGCGGGTACCGGAAGGGGGCCGGATACCGCGGCGGCCGGGGGTGTTCATCGCTGCCCGGGGTCCAGCCGGAAGGGCTGGCATCCGGGTGCGGCAGGCTGTAAGTCAGTGCCCGTGACGTGGCGGTCGCCGGCAGGAGTGCCGGCAGTCCGCCGGAAGGGGCAGCTGGGGGTGCAGCCCGGGCCCCGGGCAGCGCAGCCCTGCTCAGTCGGGCGAGGAACCCGGTTCCGGAGAAAGGCAGGCGTGCAGGGTCCAACCGGCGTCGCTCAGCGCCGCCCCCTGCGGTACGGGCGGGGACAGCAGGTCCGCCAGATCGGCCGCGACGGAGCCGGACCCGCCCTGCGCGGAGGCAGCCGGAGGCAACGACGGCGACGGCGCCGGAACCGCCGGGGACGGGCCGGACGGGGTGCCGGAACCGGGAATTGCGGGTTCGGGATCTCCGGATCCAGGGGCGTTGGGTCCGGCAGCTGTCCTTGAAGTTGTTTCCGGTACGAAACTGACGGCTTCACGGGCGCCGGCTTCAGCGGCCCGATGGTGGACCTGTCCGGCCGCAGCGGCCCGGTTCTCAGCCACGGGCGGGACGGGCGCTGAATCGGCAGGCGCGCCACCGGGCAGGGAAATGTCTGCAGGGCCGGAGGCGTCCGCGGGACCGGGAGCGTCAACGCCGGAAACATCCGGGCCCTCGGTGCCGGCCGGTATCGGCGGAAGCGGGGCGCCAGGCACGGACGGCTGCACAGCAGTTACCGGTGACACGACCGGGGCCGCCATGTCCAGGACAGGTTCGGCCACGTTTAGGACGGGCTCGCCCGCATCCATTACCGGCTCTGTGGCGTCCAGTACCGGTTCTGCGACATCCAGCACGGGCTCGGCCGCCTCAAGGACCGGCTCAACGACCTGGGCAACAGGTGCAATAACGGGTTCAACGATGCCGGATACCGGCGCCACAGCCTGAACGGCATCAGCAGCTGCCGGCACCGCACGTGTGAGGGCCTGAACAGCAGGATCCGCCAAGGCAGGGACAGCACCCGTGACCGCCGGGACGAGATCCGGAACCGGCGCGGCGGCAGGACCAGCGGCCGTGGCCGGCGGTGCGGCGGGCGTTGGAGCGGGTACGGCAGCAGCTGCAGCCCCGGCCACGCCGCGGTCAGTTACCGTTGTTTCCGCCACGGGGGCGGCGAGGGCGGCCAGGGGTGCACCGGTGAGGTCCTGCTCGGTCAAAGCCGGGGTAAGGGCATGGGCGGCGGCGGCGCCAAGGACCATCCAGGCCAGAACTGCGAGCCCGGCCAGCAGGACGCGCCGAACCAGAGGTGCCATGCACCAACGCCGGTTTCCGCCTGCCATTACACCTCCCCCCGAGATGTCCCCCAAAATGTCGCAGCACAAAGGCTGCGGCAATGTTGATCCATGCTAGGCCCGTTCCCGGTCCCGGGCAATAGTTCCGGCTCCGTAATCGGTGTTTCCGCCGTCGTGGGACGGCGGGGCCGTCATGGCCTCATCCCGAGACATATGCGCTGTCAGGGGTATTTAGCTGACCGGACCGTCGCGGTCAGTGGAGCGCCAGGGATGGGCTGCCCGGGGACGGTCCAGGCTCGGTGGATAACCGCCGGTCCCGGGGTGAGAGGCCGGGTGGTCTTGGGCTGAGGGTCGGCGACCAGGTCGCGGTAGCGCACCGGACGGTGTCCGACGGCGAGTTCGAGGACGCGGTAGAAGACCATGCCGCGGCTGGTCGAACGGCGCCGGTTGAAGCGGAAGGTGAACTCGTTCAGGTAGCTCTGCAGGTGCGCCGCGTCCACCGAGCCCTGATGGGTGCCCAGCAGCCACCGCTTGGCCAGCGACGCGATGCGGTGAACTCCAGGCAGCAGCTGGCCGGGGTCCTCGCCGCGGGCACGGGCGCGCGCTGGCTGCGCCGATCGTGCGTGTAGCCGAGTGTCTCGCCCCCCCCGGTAGCCCTGCCAGGCATCGGTGATGACGGTGGCGCCGGGCTCCACGTTCTCGCCGACGAACAGGTGCAGCGAGGCGGCCGAGGCGTCGGCCAGGATCGCCATCCGACAGCGTCCGTAGCCGCGGGGCTGCCTGACTTCGA
>NZ_JBNHIC010000124.1:0-3163 GCF_059092905.1 Arthrobacter sp. B0427-1-12
ACCGTTCAAAGCGTACCGGCGTCGTGGTCATGTCCGCCTCATCGGTTCCGGTGGACCGCCACGGATTCACCATGCTGCAGGAGTTGGCCGCCACCGGCCGGTGATGCCCGGTGTCGTCCAGCCGGTCCTGGACGACGCCGGAATTTCAGCGGCGGTGTGGCCCGGAGTTGCCGCGGTGACGGACGCTCAAACGGGACGGCAGCGTGCCGCGATAGAGCCCGAGCGCAATCACATCCTCGTCATTCAAGCACGTGCATAAGTTCTCGCTCATCCTTGTCGCGGAACAGCACCGGCTAACGGGTCATCCCAGTGGGCAGAAGCTGGGCGAGTATCGAAACGTATGAATGCACGAGTTCTTTTCGTCCCTGGGCCGGGTTCCAGTTGAACGCCCTTTCCCTTGTCGATAGGTTCGGCAGTGGATGTTGCGGTGTGAGGGTGGATACAGTCGCACCCGTGCGGGGGCGGGGCAGGCGGGGTGGACGGGGATGGTCGAGACGATGGTTGTGGTCAGGCGGGGAGACGAGCTCGGCGAGGGGTACCGGCGCCGTATCACCGAGGTCTACGTGCGCAGCTTCGCGCAGGACTTCGTTGCGTTCTCGCGCGACACCGGCAAGTTGGCTGACGCGTTCGAGCACATGCTGCTGCTCGAACGGTTCTACATCGCGCTCGTGGACGGGCAGCCCGCCGGCCTCGCCTCGCTCACCGAGGGCGGCCAGCCGCTGTTCGCGCCGCGATGGCGGCAGATCCGGCGTCACCTCGGGCTGGCGCGCGGGCTGCTTGGCTACGTGGTGATCCGCAGCTGGTTCATGGGCGCCTCCGACGGCGCCCGGCCCGGGCTCGCCGAAATCGGGTTCGTCGCCACCGAACCGGCCTATCAGGGGCGCGGCATCGCGACCGCGCTGCTGCGTCACCTGCTGACGCTGCCCGGGTATCGCGAGTACGTGCTCGAGGACATCAAGGACACCAACGCACCCGCCCTCGGCCTCTATGCCAAGCTCGGCTTCACGGAGTACAAGCGCCGGAAGGTGCGCTTCGCCCGACGCGCCGGATTCACCGAGCTCGTGTCAATGAAACTTGTGCAGGACTCCGCGTCACAGCCTGCGGGCGGCGGATCACCCGGAGCCGTCTGACCGGTCACCGCCGAAGCCACATGCTGAGCGCCTGCTCAGCTCGACTGCCACTTCGAGGCCTCGACGGAAACGCGCACCACCGTGTGTCAGTTCCTTGGTTCTGAGACAAGGAGCCGTATGGGTTGACCATGACCTTAGGTCAAGGTGCACGATGAGCCGTATGAACAACACGAGTGCGATCGAATCGACCTGGACCGGCATGGTGGACGTGGACGACACGTCACTGGCCGTGACGGACACCCGCGGCCCCGGCCGTCCCATCCTCTATCTGAACGGCGCCTATGCGGACCAGCGGCCCTGGCGTCCTGTGATCGCCGAACTCGGCACCGACTACCGGCACATCACCTACGACGAGCGCGCCCGGGGCCGGTCGAAACGATCGGCGGACTACTCCTTCGAGGCGTGCATGCGAGATCTCGATGCCGTCCTCGAGGCGACCGGGGTGGACCGGCCCCTGCTCGTAGGCTGGTCCTACGGTGCGACGCTCGCGGCGTACTGGGCCGCCCGGAATCCGGACCGCGTCGCCGGGGTGGTGTGCGTGGACGGCGCCATGCCCTACGGTTTGACCGGCGAGGAGGGCCGTGAGCGGATCCGGAAGCTGTTCCGCGGGATGCGGTTCCTGCTGCCGCTGGTGCGCCCGCTGGGCATGGCGGCGCGGATGAGCGCCGACCAGCACGCGGAGGTCAACATCGAGATCAACGAGCTCGTCGCCGCCGTCGCGCCGGTCCTCGACCGCGTGACCTGCCCGGTGCGGTACGTCCTGGCCACGGGCGGCAACCTCGGCGGTGGCCGTGAGGAGATGGAGCGGGTGCGGGCCTCGCTCGATCCGGTGCTCGCCCGCAACCCGAACATCGAGGTCAGCGCGAAGGTCGCGAGCAACCACTCTCACATTCTGCGCAAGGATTTCCGGGCCGTCGCGCAGGCCGTAAGGGAGACGGCGGCCGCCGATGGCCGTGGGGTTCGCTGAGCGGATGGTCATCGGAGTCACGATCGGTCAGGCCGCCGCGTTCGCCGGTGTCACGATCAAGACCGTTCGGCACTACCACCGGCTCGGCCTGGTCGACGAACCGGAACGCGACAGCTCCGGCTATCGCCGCTACAGCTCCGCCGACCTGCTGAGGCTGGTCCAGGTCCGGGCCCTGGCCGGCGCCGGTGTACCGCTGGCTCAGATCACCGGCCTGTTGGACGCCGAGCCGGAGCGGTTCGCCGATTCACTGGCCGACGTCGAGCAGTACCTCACCGACCGGATCGAGGACCTGATCGAGCGGCGCAGAATGCTGCGCCGGCTCGCCACCGGCGACCGCGTCCTGTTGCCCGAGCGCGCCTGCGCGGTCCTGGACCGCCTGGCCGACGCCGGCTTTGACCCCGACTTCGTGGCCGTTCAACGAGAGGCTCTGGTGCTGGCCCGAGCGCTGGCACCGGAGTTCTTCGACAGCTACCTGACCCAGCTCGAACACCGGCTCGATGATCCCCGCCACGTCGACTTGCTCAAGCGCACGTGGGAAGCTAAGAGCTGGAACCCGGACGACCCGCGGGTCGAGGAACTGGCGGCCGACATGGTCGACAACCTCCTGGCCAACCGCGAACTGCTGATGATGCCAGCTGGCTTCCAGGCACGGCCCGACCATGCCACCCGGTACGGACTGATCAACCACCACCGCGGGGACGAGGAGCCGACCTTCGTGCGGCTGACGAAACTGATGGAAGCGAAACTTCGAGCAGCCGGTGTCGACGTTCCGTACCAGTGAGCCCGGACTTGGTCTGCCTAACGATCCTTATGGACGCCAGGCACCGGCCGGAATTAGGTGCGCCAAGGCGAGAGCCCCGGAGCTCCCAGAGCGCCTTCCTCGCTCAGCGCTCGAACCAGCACTCGACGCCCGGCTCCGTGATCAGGTGCCGGGGGCGGAAGACCGGTCCTCGAGACGGCCAACTTCAACGGGACTGTAAGAAGAACGGTGTGTGAGGGTCCGGCCTGATCCGAAAGGAGACGGCCGTGTCAGAGTTCACGACCGAGATGACAGAGGCGATGATCG
>NZ_JBNHIC010000125.1:0-3107 GCF_059092905.1 Arthrobacter sp. B0427-1-12
CCTGGCAGGACGAGCAGGGGCGCCTCTGGGACGTACTGGTCATGGCGGCCGGTGCGGCCCGCGCTGCCCGGTCCTGTTCCAGGATTCCGTTCTCCGTTTTTCGGGTTCCCAACGTTGCGGGAGCCGAAGCACCGGAAGAAGTCCGACTGCACCTTCACATCGGCCCGGCCGATACCCCCGATCCCGTGCTGACCATCCTGCTGCCCCACGAAGACTGAACCCATCTGTCATCCCGGGTTTGCCCGCTCCCTATGGAGTGGGCAAACCCGGGATGACCTACACCTTTCGACAGAAGTTTTTATCAGGATCCGAGGAAGGGGCACGAAGAAAGATGAGCGAACGTACGCGGGCACTTGAAGACGAGCACCTCCAGGCTGCCATCGACGAGGCAATGCAGAACGTGGAGGAACTGGAGGCTGACAGCTGCAGGAGCGCCGCCGCTGCCTGGTACGGGACATATCAGACCCTGCACCGCTTCCTTCACACCCCTGAATGCCTCCCGGCGTCAAAGACGCGCCTACGATAAAACCGACAGACCAGGGAGGGACACCGCCAGATGATCACCATTGCCGCCACCAAAGAACCGGACCGTTTTCACGTGGTCTGCCGTGAATGCCTCTGGACCCCCGGCAGGCAGATGCCCTGGAACGACGCTAACGATACCGGCGCGGCCCACGGCCCCGAATGCCCCGGATCAGTCCCGAAAACAGCCACCCGCACCCAGATCAACCGTGCCAGAAAGCTTCTGTCCGGCGACTACTAAAACGTCCACCATCTATAGGCCGCACACACAGTACATCCCCCTGGGGCTTCAGCTGAACCGCGGCTCGCTTAGACTCAATGGTGAAAGCGCCCTGCCAAGTCTGTTGATCTGACAATCGTGGACCTCCTGCAGGGCGCTTTTCCATGCCCTGGCCACTGCCGTCCCCCTACCGGAAACCGTGCATGCATTGGTTGATACCGATGTCGGACGCCAAACAGCCCGCCCCCGTTCTGCGAAGCAGACCGAGACTGCCCACAGCACTTTACGAAGCCGCCTCCTGCCCTGGCCCCGTATCCACCCCGCAAAATTGAAGATCCCAGGGAGCCGTCGACGCCGCGCATGCTGCCGCCGGGTAACTGCCCGGATTTCCCGGAATCGCTCCGCTCCATCTGGAGCGTCGCCTTGATGTGGCCAAGGTGGCTGCCACCGCCCATGCCGGGGCCCCGCTCATCGCAGCCCGAGCCCTCGTGAGGTATCGACGGGTCCGAAGAGGCTGGGAGGCAGTCATATTGGGACCATTGGCTGCTCCGTTGTGGTCCGCGCGCTTCATGTCCAGGCTGTCGGGATCGAGGCCGGCGGATGAGCGGCGGACTCGTTGCCTTCGGGCAGATCATCATGCGGATGGAAGCCGAACATGCTGCACAAGCCGAGGCAGTTATGGAGTCCGGGCGGGACAGCTCTTAGCCACTACCCGCCCCGGCGGGCAGGGTAAGCCCGGCCAGGGACCAGGACCGGGCCGGCCGCATTGCCGCGCCGAATCCTTCACGGCCCAGCCTGCCCGGGCAGAACCCGGGACGCCTGGCCGGGCAGACCCCGGGATGCCTGGCCGGGGGCTGGACTCCTGGACCCTGTCCGGGCCGTCGATTGATGGGGATGTCGCATGGGCCAACGATCCCAACGCTATTGACAGCCCAGTCTCGCCCCGCCTATATTTGTTTATACACAATCAACAAAATAGGAATGGTTCCCGTGGCGGTTACCGCTTTGCTTATACCAACCGATATGGCTTAACCATTGGAGACCCGTGAGCTGGAGGCAGATCTGAAGACCCTGCAGTCGCTGGTGGGCGGCGACATTGAAGCCGTGGGTGATGCATTGATGACTGTGTACCTGAATGAGCTGGGCAAGGCCGCGGGAATGCCTCATAACCTGCGGGCGAGCCTGCTGTGCCGGGCTGATGGCCTGATCCGGGCAGAGGACTGGATCGCGGGACCGGCCGTCGTTCTGGCGCCCGGCCCAGACGGGCAGGATTCCAGCGTCCGTCCCGGAGTTATTGCGGCCGGCGGCCGTCTGTCGGATGCCCTGGCCCGCATCAGCGGCTAATTCAATCGGGACGGCCGGGGACTCTCGGCCGCCCGGAGCCCTAGGAAGGATGGATCCATGGCTTCACTTGCTCTGACCCACACCCCGGCCGCCGGGACCTTGCTTGATGGAACCGTCCGGAGTGACGGGTCGAATCTGGTGTTGAAGGAGCTGGGCTGGCGCTGGTCCCGTGGCATTGGCTGCTGGTATGTCCCCAGGTCCCGGGACGCTGCTCCCGACCACTGCCTCATCGATCTCACCCTGGAGCGGCTGGGCGCCGAAGGCTTCAGCGTGGACACCGAGATAGATGAAGGTTTCCGTTCCGCCTCGGAGGTTCAGGCAGACCACCTTGACCGCGCCACGGAGCGGGCCGAAGCGCTGGAGGCCAGGACCGAAGCGAAAACCTGTGCGGCCGCCAACGCTTCACAACGGCATCGTCAGATGGCCGATCGGATTCCGTTCGGCCAGCCCATCCTGATCGGGCACCACTGCCAGGCACGGATACGCCGCCACTATGACCAGGTCGCCAGGGCTAACGATCGGGCGGTGAAGGCGGCGGAGGCTGCAGAAGCTACCCGCAAAGCCGAGGTGGCGGTTCCGGTCTCCCCTGAGCGCCAGAATCCGGTCACGGTGTACAGCCGGATCGAAAAGCTCAAGGCCGATCTGCGCTCCATCGAACGACGCCTGAACGGATACCGCCGCACCCTCTACGGCGGCAACTACGACATCACTCCGCCGGCCAAGGGGACATACTGCCAGGGCCTGCTGGCCAGGCAAGGCCAGCTGACCGACCAGCTCGCCTACTGGAACGGGATCCGCCCCCGGCAGAGCGCCGCCGGCATGGCCACCGACTACTCAAAGAACACCGTCAAAGCCGGGGACCTGGTCAAGATCAACGGCCGCTGGCATCGGGTCCTGCGCGCCAACCCCAAGACCGTCACCGTCACCAGCGACAACGGCTTCCCGCTGAAGGCCAGCTACCCCTCCATACAGGAGTACCAGCGCACCGAATAGCCCCGCCGCACCGGCAGAGGAAAGGAGG
>NZ_JBNHIC010000126.1:0-2992 GCF_059092905.1 Arthrobacter sp. B0427-1-12
TTGGGGGTGGCCGACCCCCCATGTGGGTGTTTTTCTGCTGGGTGCCGGGGTGATGGAATTAAACTTCCGACGCTAAGAAGAAGGAATCACGGCTGGGTTGTCCTTGGTTGGGGTTGCGTCGTCCCGTTCATCCGTCCGATCGGTTGTGTGCCGTTACCGGGTGCGCGGAAGTTTTTCTCGCAGTGCGGGGTGGGCCAAATGGCCAACAGCAGTATCGACCGCCGGAATTTCCTGGGTTTCGGGACGGCGGCAGGTCAGCGCGCGGCCGCGGTGCCTTCCGCGCCGGGTGTGCTCGATGTCTATATCAACGAGGGTTTCCTGCCGATGGTGGACGGGTCCCTGGTCTATCACCGCGGTTTCGGTGACCGTCCGGCGGCGGCCAATGACCCGGAGGCGGCGCTGCGGCTGGCCCCGCATGTCTTCACCGCAACCGGCCAGGTCGTGGCCAGCCGGCATTATCCGCTGGAGGCGGCTTTGCCGCCGCACGGGCGGCCCCTGCCTTTGGGTCCGGATCCGGAGAGCGCGCACCATTACCTGGTCCGGCGGGCGTACTGGGCCAGTTTCTTCCCGCCCCGGACCCTGATTGCCGAGACCGGCTCCACTATCCGGCTGCGGGTGCACAACACCCTGGCCCAGCCGCACCAGCTGGTCTTCCATGATGTGGGTCCCGGCGGCAATGAGCTGGAGCCGCGCGGTGTGGACGTGGGCACCGGGCCGATTGCCCCGGGGGCGGTCGGGGAGGTGGTGCTGGACGCCCCGGAGCCGGGCACCTACATTTTTTCGGATCCGGGCAACGAACCGGTCGAACGGGTGCTGGGGCTGCACGGTGCGCTGGTGGTGATCGATCCGGCCGATGCGTGGCGGCTGGCGCCGGGCCGGCTGGAGTTCGAGCGGCAGTGGCTGTGGATCTGCCACGATATCGTGCCCGAGTGGGCCGCGGTCGCGTCCCGGGGCGGCACGGTGGACCCGGACGCCCAACCGGCCTATGTCCGCTACTTCACCCTGAACAACTACGCGGGTTTCCAGTCCCTGGCGGTGAGCACCGACAAGGAGCTGAACGAGCGCCGGCACGAGGACACCCTCCCGTCCGGTTTTCCCCGGCAGGGTGATGTCCGGGATCTGAGTGCCTCCCGGTTCCCGGGCACGGTGCGTACCGGGCAGATGATCCGGATGGTCAATACCGGGATCGTGGACCACCAGCTGCACTTCCACGGCAACCATGTCTGGGTGGTGCGGGCCAACGGGTTCGACTTCCCGCGCGGGCCCGGATTCGTCCATCCCGCCGGCCGGCCGGTGCTGCAGCGGTGGGAGGATACGGTCTTTGTCAATCCGATGGAGCGCAAGGAGGCCCTGCTGCCGTGCCGGCGTCCGCCGGAAGTGACCGATGCGGTCTGGGAGGCGCGGACGAAGGACTGGAAGTACCCGATGCACTGCCACGCCGAGCCGTCCCAGACGGCCGCCGGGGGCCTGTATCCGGGCGGGCTGGTCGCGGACTGGGTCCTGGCCGCGCACCCGGAGCCGGAGGAACACGGGCTCTATCCCAGCCAGGTGGACTTCGCGGCCAACCAGCCGCATGAGGGCAGCCCGGAAACGGAGTTTCCGCAGCGGCCGGATGTGTCCCTGGAGTTTGATTTCTTCAACCGGAAGCTGGAATTTCCGGACGGCTCCGAACACGAGGTGTGGAGCTTCGAGGCCGCCGACGCCGGCCGGGCGCTGCCCGGAACCCTGATGCGGGCCACCGAGGGCCAGATCGTCCACGGAACGATCAAGCCCAGCAAGAACGTGCATACCATCCACTGGCACGGCATCGAACCGGACCCGCGCAATGACGGGGTCGGCCACACCTCCTTCGAGGTGTCCGGCCATTACACCTACCAGTGGCGCCCGGAGATCGGTATCGCCGGCAGCCCGAACGAGGGCACCGCGGGCACGTACTTCTACCACTGCCACGTCAACACGCCGCTGCACGTGCAGTACGGGATGTTCGGCCCGATCATCATTGACCCCCCCAACCACGATGACGTGACGCTTCCCGGGGCGCGGCGGTCGTTTGTGGACGGGCCCGAATACGACATTGCCACCGAAACCCTGATCGGGCCCTACTCGCTGGATTCGCGCTGGCACGACCTGCACCACGCCGCCGGGCTCTCCGGTGAGGATGCCGGCCTGAACCGGTTCGAGGCGGACCATTTCTACCTGCTCGGCGGCGTTATTCCGGAACGGCCGGCCGGTGAGCATGTCTGGAGCATCTCCGAAATGCGGGCCAATGTGGACGGCAACGGCCGCGCCCCCACCCTGGTCCGGTTCTTCAATGTGGATTACTTCCCCACCCTGATCCGCTTTACCGATGCGGCCGGGGCTCCGGTGCCGATGGCCGAGATCATTTCCCAGGACGGGCGCCCGCTGCGCAATACCGCCAATCCGGCCGGGCCGGCCCTTCCGGTAGGGGCAACGGGCAACCGGCTGATGACCAGCACCATTGCCTCCGGAGCGGCGGAGAAGTACGACGTCCTGCTCCGCCCGCCGGCCCCGGGCCGCTACCAGATCCATGTGGACTTTTTGACCTGGCGTCCGCGGGCCGTGAGGGCCACCCGCACCGTTACCGTCACCGCCGCATAAGAGCACCAACCCACCATCCACCCCGGCGGGCTGAAGGGGCCCGGCCCGCCGGGGGCCAGACATCCATAAAGGGGATGACCATCCAATGACCGTGCACAACCCGGGCACAGCACCGGGGGCAGTACCGGGGACCTCCTGGGAACTGAAAACCCCCGCGATCACGCGGCGCACCTTCACCGTTGCGGCCGGAACGGCCGCCCTGGCGGCCGCGACCGCCTACGCCATGACCTCCACCGGAGCACGCACCGCACCCCTGACGGCACCGGCGTCCTTCGCAGCGGTGCGGATCATCCGCGCCGGACGCTCCCCGCGGTTCACCGCGGCCGGGTCCCCCGTGTTCAGCAGAACCCCCGGGGCAGCGGACTTCAGCCGG
>NZ_JBNHIC010000127.1:0-2971 GCF_059092905.1 Arthrobacter sp. B0427-1-12
GCGGCAGGTTCAGCCACCAGTTCGCCGCGGCGGTCACACCCGTGCCGGAGCCGTGCAGGAACAGGATCGGAGTGCCCTCGCCCAGCTCGTGGTAGTGCGTCAGCTCGCCCTCGGCGGTCTCAAGCCACCTGTCCTCGAGGCCGAAGAAGGCATCGGTCCTATAGTCGGGGATTTGGAGGGTGTTCATGGTGTTCCTTCCGGAAGGGATGGGCGGGGCTGGCACTAGCTGGCCAGCACCCTGATGCCGTCACTGACGGGGTGGGCTGGTTGGACGGGCTGTCCGGTGAAGGCCATGGAACTCAGGATCGCGTCCAGGGTGGCCGGGGCGTGCTGGGTGAGGCAGGCCCCCGCGACGAAGCGGTCCGGGCGCAGGAACACCAGTGGTGTGGGCCGGTCATCGAACCATTTCTTCATGCGGCCGGTATGGTCGCCTAGTACCAGCACGTCCCCGTCCATGTATTCTTCGGCCCATTCGCGCTGGGTCTCGGGCAAGATGCAGACCAGACGGGCGCCGAGGGAACGCAATTTTGCCAGCGAATCCTCCGGGAGCACGTCCTTGGGGCTGTTGCCCCAAACGATGACCGACCACCAGTTGCCGATCGCGTCGTCCAGCAACAGGTTGTCCGCGTCCTTGCTGTTGACGCGCGGCTGGGGGAACTGCCGGCCGACGGGCGATACTTTACTGTTTGCCGTTCGGACGGGGATCAGTTTGCTGGTCAGGGCGGCCCCTGCGCGGCCGGCTTCCTGGGTGCTCGGGTCGGCCAGCACGCCTTGGGTATAGCGGGGCATCGGTTTGAACTTCATGTCGGAAAAATAGCTTTTGACCGATGGGAACAGGTTCAGCACGGAGGAGGTTGCGTCGCGGGCTGCCGCGCCGACGGGGTTGGTGATCTTGATGAACTTCCCGAAGGTCAGGGACAGGTCCACCATGGCCTTGGCATGCCCCCTGCGCTCGGCCGTATAGGTATCCAGGAGCTCGTCGCCGGCCTGCCCTGAAACTACGGCCGCGAGCTTCCAGCCGAGGTTGGTGGCATCGCGCATGCCGGAGTTCCAGCCCTGGCCCATCCAGACGGGCATCAGGTGCGCGGCGTCGCCGGCGATCAGCTGCCGGCCCTTACGGAAGGAACCGGCGACCCGTGCATGGTGGGTAAAGACGCGGAGGCGGATGAAGTCCAGTTGTGAGGGGTCCGGGACATGGTCTTTGAGCAGGGTGTCGACGTAGGCCGGGTCGGTGACCTGCTCCTCGGTCTCGTCATCGTGGAGCATGAATTCCCAACGGCGGATCGCGTGCGGCAGGCCGATCGAGACGTAGGGCCGTTTGGGGTCAGCACCGACAAAGACGTTCGGGGTGCCCAGCGGGTCGTTGTTCACGTCCACCACCAGCCAACGTGTTGAGGGCGACTCGCCCTCGAAACTCACGCCCATCCTCTTACGGGTCGGGGACTTCCCGCCCTCACAGCCGACCAGGTACCGGGCACGGAAGCGGCGTTCCTCTACCTGCCCCTCCGGGCTGGTAACCAAAGCGATGGCGGTGACGCCGTCGGCGTCCTCCTGAACGTCCTCTACCCGGTGGTTGAAGAGCACCTGCACATTCTCGAAGCGGGTTAGCCCCTCGCAGAGAGCCTTGTCGACGTCGGGCTGGATGAAGCCGTGCTTGCGGTCCCAGCCGAACTCGTCGGTCTGCGGGTTGTTGACCAGGATGGTCTTACCGGCACCGTTGACCAGCCGCAGGATGTGCTGCGGGTTGGTATGCGGGCGCACCGTCTCCACCAGCCCCACGGTCTGGATGGTGCGGAAGGACTCGTCGTCCAAGCCCACGCCGCGAGGGTAGTCGATGAGCCGGTCCATGGCCTCCAGCACTGTCACCTTCCGGCCGTACATGCCCAGGATGTTGGCGAGCATCAGGCCGGCCGGGCCGGCCCCGATCACCAAGACCTCGGTCTCCGCATCGGTTTGGATGCTGCGATGAGTTGCTTTGTTGTTCATGGTTGCTTTCTTCACGTTTGGCGCAGCGACCCCAAGCACGTGGCGCCGGGTGCAGCTAACGAATGGATCGTGTACATAGGGCACAGACATGCACACTATGTGCATGCTATGGTCGATAGCACACCATGCGGCAAGAGGTGTGTCAAGCAACACAGGGCCTGATGTTGCAGCACGGAGATGGTTAGGGGAGCCGCCAGAGATGCAGGGTGGTGGCGGTGGCAAAAATGGCCTGAGCGGTTGCGGCCGCCTGGTCGCCGGGCATCGCGCCTTGTTAGCTTTTGCCGTGCCCATGCGGGCGAGCGGCGACGTTACCGTTCGAGGTTGTTCTGATCCTGGAGGGCCGCAGCGGCGTTCTTTTCGGCGGCCCGGTTGGGTGTCTTCCAGCGGCATCCTGCGCCCTTTGCCCGCATTTCCACATTGTGCCGATAACGGTGCATATGAGACTGCACCCATCTTCCGGCCTTCGCGATGTCGTGCAGTGCGGCGGCAAATCGAGCTGCCGAAGGAATGCCGGGCCGGCACAGAAAGCGGCGGCTTCGAGGTCTTCGGACTAGGAGTCCAGGGCGGCGGTGAGCTGCTCTTCGGCCGTCACCATTGCACAGAGCCCGGAGGGCCGCGTACAAAAGAGCCACACCCGGGAATCGCAACGCTATTGACACAATAGGCGCCACTTCTTTAATATGTTTATGTCAGATCAACAAATTAGGAGGGTTCCCTTGAATGCCAGTGAACACGAGATCATCAGCCGCTACACCCGCGCCGACGCCCTCGCGGACTGCGTCCTGATCGACATCACCAGCCCCGCCCGGGCCACCGGTTTCAGCCGGGAGGCTGCGATGACGTCTCTAGCCTGGGCTGAGGCTGTGGCCTGGAATACCGGGAACGGCCCCTGGCAGGACGAGCAGGGGCGCCTCTGGGACGTACTGGTCATGGCGGCCGGTGCGGCCCGCGCTGCCCGGTCCTGTTCCAGGATTCCGTTCTCCGT
>NZ_JBNHIC010000128.1:0-2943 GCF_059092905.1 Arthrobacter sp. B0427-1-12
CGTTCCAGCGCAGCCAGGCACGGTACCGGCGCTCGGTTTCCTCGTCGCCGGGGAACTCAGGTTCCTGGTCGGCCGGGATCGTGTTGACGTAGTCCGTCGTGGTCACCATGGGAACGCCCACGCTGCGCGCACCGGCGCGCTGCAGCAGGGAACGCATGATGAACTGCGCCCGCTCCGTGCCCTGTTCCTTGATCAGCTGGTCGAGCGATTCGATCCATTCCGCTGTTTCTTCCGGATCACGATCGGACAGCTGGTTTGTCAACCCACTCAGGATGTGAGTGGTGTCTTCTGCTGCGGCCACATCCAACCTCTCTGTGCGCAGCGATGTCCGTGCGCAAACTAGGAGTTCACATCGTGGTGAACTTTCGTAATATGGAATTACTTTTCCATTAGATATGAGTAAAGTGAACGGTGCCACAGCCCATCTGTCAAATGGAGCAGGAGCGGAGCATGACCCAGGAAGCGCAGCCTGAACGTACCGCCGTCATCACGGGAGCCGGTTCCGGGATCGGAAGGGCCGTTGCGCGGGCCATGCTCGACGCCGGTTTCCGGGTTGCGCTGGCCGGCCGGCGCCGGGACGTGCTGGTGGAGACCGCCGCCGGCCATCCCCGCGCCCTGGTGGTACCCGCGGACGTCATCGATCCCGCCGCCGTCGACCGTCTCTTCAATTCTGCCTACGAGGCCTTCGGCCGGATCGATGTGCTGTTCAACAATGCCGGCGTCTTCGGCCCGAGCGCAGCGGTGGACGAGATCCCATTGGATGAGTGGAACCGGACAGTGGCCGTCAACCTGACCGGGAGCATGCTGTGCGCCGCGGCGGCGGTCCGCGTCATGAAGCGGCAGGATCCACAGGGCGGAAGGATCATCAACAACGGCTCCATCTCCGCCCACTCCCCCAGACCGTTGTCCGCCGCCTACACCGCCACCAAACACGCCATCACAGGGCTCACCAAGTCGATCGACCTCGACGGCCGCCCGTACGGCATTTCCTGCGGCCAGATCGATATCGGCAACACCGCTACCGAGCTGATGCAGCGCCTGGGCGTCGGCGAGGGCGCCCTCCAAGCGGACGGCAGCCGCCGCGTTGAACCGACCTTTTCGGTGGAGGACGCCGCCAAGGCAGTGCTGTTCATGGCGCAGCTGCCGCCCAACGCGTCGGTAGGCTCGCTGGTCATCACCGCGGCCGGCATGCCGTTCATCGGCCGCGGCTGACGGCAGGGTCCAGCTGCTCAGCGAGCTCGGCGAGCGTCGCTACCCATATGCCATCGGAGCCCTTGACCCGCTCGATCAGCCGCTCGAGCTCCGCCGCTTTCGACGGCCTCCCCGAATTGAAGGGATGATCCGCCAGCACCAGGCAGCTGCCGGCCACCCGTCCTGGCTCGAAGGCATACGGCTCCCAGCCGCCGGGCGCCCGGTGGACCGGGACCTCGACAAGGTCCCGCGGATCCCCGTCGGCGACCCTGAAGCGGTAGGGAGCGCCGCCGTCGACCTGGCTGGAGTCGTAGCGGAAGCCACGCTCTGCCAGCAGCCCGGCGGTATGCCAGTTCACCTCCCACCACGGCGCCCGGTACCCGACCGGCCGGACCTTGGCGGCCTTCCAGAGCGCTTCCAGCCCGCGGTCCAGGCCGCGCGCTTCGGCGGCGGCGCCGATGCCCTGCAGCGGCTCGTTCCGGTAGCCGTGGTGGCCGACTTCGTGGCCGGCGTCGACAACCGCGCGCACCGTGTCCGGACAGCATTCGGCGGTGGCACCGGAAATGAAGAAAGTGGCCTTGATGTCCTGCCGGTCCAGGATTGCCAGGAGCCGGGAAACCGCCGCGCGTGGGCCGTCAGCCTCCACATCGAAGGTGAATGACGCCGCGCGGCAGCCCGCGGGCCAGGCGGCCGCAGGCGCCACGTCCGGGTGGGCCAGATAGGTCATCTCGGCTTCCTCCCCTTGGTGCTACGTTCGGTCGGTACTAGGTCCGGTCGGTGAGCGAAAATTCGGCCTCGAGCGCTTTCGCCATCGCGGTGGATGCACGCTTGAGCAGAATTTCCCCCTTGGCTGCGGTCGCCTGTGCCGCGGAGGACAGGCAGCCGGATGCCGGTGTGAGTTCGGGCTTGACCGGCAGGACGTCATAGTTCGGCAGCACGGCGGGCGGCAGGTCCTCGACCCGGCTCATATCGACCAGGTGCGGATAGAGGTGCAGCATCAGGGATGTCTCGAGCACACCGCCGTGTTCGAGGTCCCAACCGGTGAAGCCATCGGGGTACAGCTCGGCGATGGTCGCGTCGTCGACGAAATCCCAGTAGGACAGCAGCAGGACTTTCAGGTCGTCCGGGCTGCTGATCTTCAGTTCCCGAAGGGCCAGGTCCACGCCTTCATAGAGGAACTGGTAGTTCTCGTAGTGGCCGTTGATGAACGCGATTTTCCTGACGCCGTGCCGGGCCAGCTCCAGGGTCAGGTTTTTCGCAATGGAAATGACGGTAGCCGCATCGAGGCTGGTGGTTCCCGGGATGTGGTTGCCTCCGCCGGAGCGCTGCTGGGATTTGTAGCCGTAGACGATGGGGGCAGCCACAAGCGCGCCTACCGTTTCAGCTACGCTTCCGGCCATCGTACGGGAGAGCAGAACGTCCACGTTGAGGGGCATGTGCGGCCCATGCTGTTCGATCGCTCCTGCGGGAATGAGGACGATCCCGTCGCCGCCGGCGATCGCTTCCTGGTAGGTTACGGCGTCGATTTCTTCCATATAGACGCTGTGGCGCATCTTTGCTCCGATTCTCCATGTAGGTGGCCGGTGTATGTACGGCCGGGGTGGCGACAGGGACTGCGGTGCCGGGCTACCGGCACCGCAGTCCCTGTCTGTTGGTTAGGCGTCGATGATGTTGTGTTCGGGGCCGAAGCCGAACTTGGTGATGTTTTCGGCGCCGGTTTCGCCGACCACCAGGATGTCGTGCTCGCGGTAG
>NZ_JBNHIC010000129.1:0-2875 GCF_059092905.1 Arthrobacter sp. B0427-1-12
GCGGGCCCGACGGTCCGGAAGCACTTACTGGGCCCATGCTAGGACTGCGCAGCCCACCGCGCCAGAGCCCGCGTCGGCCCGGAGGGGAGCTGGCGTACCGGTCTCAGGAAAGGATCGTCTGTTGAGACGGCAAGTTCTCCGCAGCCGCCGTCGCTCGAAATGAGACAAAGTGGCGCTTTCTGGAGAGCCTGCCTCGTCTCATTAATATGTCTTACTTCTGATATTCTCAGGAATCGGAATTATTGCCTTTGATGGGACTGCGGGGGAGCGGCATGGCAAGCATCGGATACGCCAGGGTCAGCACCCTGGAGCAGAACGCGGACCTGCAGCACGCGGCGCTGAAGGCCGCGGGCTGCCGGCGGATCTTCACGGACCATGGCGTGAGCGGCATGCGGGCCGGCCAGCCGGAACTGGACAGGATGCTTGAGCATCTGCGGGAAGGGGATGAGGTGGTGGTCTGGAAGCTCGACAGGCTGGGCCGCAGCACCCGCAACCTGCTGGCGCTCATCGATGACCTCGAGGGGCGGGGCGTCCACTTCCGGTCACTGACCGAGGGCATCACCACGACCGGCCCCATGGGCAGGGCCATGCTCACGGTGATGTCCGCGTTCGCCCAGCTGGAACGTGACCAGCTGGCCGAGCGGACCAGGGCAGGAATGGTCGCGGCCGCCGCCCACGGGCGCAGGGCGGGACGGCGGGAAGTCACCGCCGGGGACCGGAACGTGAAGCGCGCCCATGAGTTGAAGGCCCAGGGCCTCAAGCCGTCGGACATCGGCAGGATCATCGGCGCCAGCCGCGCCACCGTATACCGCTACCTGGCCCTGGACGCTGGCTGACGCCGAGCACTGTCTTCACCCTCCGCGGGGTACGCCTGCGCCCACTGTTCAGTGAGCCGGGTGATGGCAGGACGGGCTCCTGCGCCAAGGCAGCTTTCGATTCACCCCGCGGGAATAGCTGCTGCGGCGGCCCGGTTGAAGCTTCACGTGAGTAAGCTCTTCGAACCCGCAACCCTGACCACCCCCGACGGCACCGGACTGCGCCTGCGCAACCGCACGGTGCTGGCGCCGATGTGCCAGTACTCGGTGAGCGCACGCGACGGAGTGCCCAACGACTGGCACCTGGTGCACCTCGGAGCTCGGGCCGCCGGCGGCTTCGGGCTCGTCGTCGCCGAGGCAACCGCCGTGGTGCCCGAGGGCCGGATTTCCGACCTCGACGCCGGACTGTGGAACGATGCGCAGCGCGACGCCTGGAAGCCCGTGGTGGACTTCGCCCACGCGCAGGGGGCGGCGATCGGTGTCCAGCTGGCACACGCCGGCGCCAAGGCCTCCACCTACCCCTGGTTGCCCGCGCAGGCCGAGGGCTCCATCCCCGTGGACGAGGGCGGTTGGGAGACGGTGGGCCCCTCGACGACCGACATTTTCGGGTTGGAGCGGCCGCACGCCATGGACATCCCCGAGATCCAGGCGTCCGTCCAGGCTTGGGCGGACGCCGCACGCCGAGCGGACGAGGCGGGGTTCGACGTCGTCCAGATCCACGGCGCCCACGGCTACCTCATCCACCAGTTCCTCTCCCCGCTGACCAACCACCGTGAGGACGCCTACGGGGGCAGCTACAAGAACCGCACCCGGTACGCGCGCGAGGTCATCGCGGCGGTGCGGGCCGTCTGGCCGGACCACAAGCCGCTGGCGATCCGCCTCTCCGGAGACGACTGGGTCGAGGGCGGGTGGCGGCTGGCCGACACGGTCCGCTTTGTCCGCGAGGCGCGGGAGCTCGGCGTCACCGCATTTGACCTTTCCAGCGCCGGCATCGGGTCGTACCACGGCCCCTCCGGCCCAGGCTTCCAGGTTCCGCTCGCCGCTGCGGTGCGCGAGGCGCTGGAGGGCACGGATTCGTTCGTCACCGCCGTCGGATTACTGACGGACCCGGCGCAGGCCGAACACGTGGTGGTCACCGGGCAGGCCGACGGCGTGAGCGTTGGCCGCGCTGCGCTGCAGGACGCGCTCTGGCCGGCGAACGCGGCGAAGGCCCTCGGAGTCGCCCGCGACGGGAACCCACGCGCGGACCAGTACTGGCGCGCCGCCTGGTAGCCGCCTACTGTTTGGCTCATGTCCCTGGAGAACGAAGTCCTCGCCATTTTGGGCCAGGAGTTGGCGTGGAAGCGCGACGTCTGCATAGACCTGCACCGGAACCCGGAGCTCAGCCTCCAGGAACACCGGACGGCGGATCCGGTCAGTAGAGGACTGGAATCCTTCGGCTTCGAGGTGCAGCGCATCAGGGGTACCGGCGTTGTGGGCGTCATGGCCAACGGCCCGTGCGGACACCGACGCCCTGCCGGTGACCGAGGACTCCGGGCTGGAGTACGCCTCCACGGCAACCGCCAGGACAACGGCGTGGCCGTGGGCGTGATGCACGCCTGCGGCCACGACATGCACATCGCCGCGTTGCTCGGCGCCGTTAAGCTGCTGGCCGACGACCGCGACAGGTGGAGCGGCACCTACACGGTGCTCTTCCAGTCCGCCGAGGCCAAGCGGAAGGGCAAAACCGCCATTTCAGGCTGCGATTTAACCGCTAAACGGGAGTTAACAGTCACAACCGGAGCTTGATTAAAGGCCAGCCCGGCGGCGACGCAGATGGTATCTGTTGCGAATATCCCCGCTCACCGGGCGCTTGTGCGGGCGGGGTATGCGCGGTACCGAGAAGCCAGTACCTGCAAGGATTTTTTTCCTGCGGGGGAGGGGCTGAGGGGTGTTGCGGTGGAGGGACCGGCTTATGCGACGCTGGGCCGCGTTCCCAGCGTTGAACTAAACTTCCACTCCGACGGCTTGCAGCTGGCTCTTGTGCATGGCCCTTCGGTAGGCGTATCCCGGGCCGGCCG
>NZ_JBNHIC010000130.1:0-2625 GCF_059092905.1 Arthrobacter sp. B0427-1-12
GTAGTTGTCCTTGTGGATGTCCCTGATCTGCCCGGCCAGCTCCGCGTCCCGGAGGCTGCGGGCCGAGGCCGGCCGGGACCGGCGGGCGTAGTACGTGGCAGATCTGCTCGACTTCGTGGCCGCCGACCCTCATATAGTCGATGAAGGCGTAGATCAGCGGCGGCGAGGGTCGAGCTCCCGGATGCTCCTATGTCAAGCGGCAGCCTGTAGGCGTGGGGCCCGGTCGCGGAAAGCGGCGATTTTCAGCTCAGTTGTCGCGATAGCTTTGTGTGCGTCGTGCGCGCGTTCGTCGGCGCGGAGTGCCTGGAATACCCGGTCGGAAAGACGACGTCGCAGCAGTCGCATCACTTCGACCTTGGTCTTGCCCGTGTCGAGCTGTTTCGTGAAGTACTCGGCGCCCTGGCCGCCGAGGCGTTGCTGGGTGACGGCGGCCATGTGGAGGGAGGTGTTGATGCGGCGGTTGCCGCCGCGGGATAGCCGGACGCGGACCTTGTTGCCTGACCAGACGGGGATCGGCGTGGTGCCGTTGAAACGCGCGAACGCGTCCTTGGTCCTGAACCGGCGGACGCCGGCGGTCTCGCCCACGAGCATCGCCGCGCCGAGCACGCCCATACCGGGGATCGACAACAAGGTCGGATACTCGACCCGGACGATCCTAGCCAGCGGGCGTTCGATCGCGTTGATCCGATGCGTCAGCGCGAGGATGTCGGCGAGCATGTCGCGGGCGATTTCGGCGACCGCGCCGGCCTTGCCTGCGAGTTCGCGTGAAAGCTGCTCGAGCACCACGAATCGTCGCATCCCGCGGGATGGCACGGCCAGCTCCGGATCAAGCTCATGCAGGAACCACCGCAGCCTGGCCTGCAAACCGGTGCGGTATTCAACGAGCCGCTTCCGGTGGTCGGTGAACAGCTTGATGTCCCTGGACGGGCCGGCCAGGACCGCTGCCGGCAGGTCGTCTTCGCGGAGCGCGACCCGAGCGACGGCTTCGGCATCGATCGGGTCGGATTTTCCCTGCTCACGGGCGCCGCGTCGCATGCCCGCCATCAGACGCGTGTGCACGCGGACCACGCGCTGTCCGGCAGTCAACAGGTCGGCCTCAAGCCGGCGGGTCAGGTGGCGGCAGTCCTCGACCGCAACCGTCATCTCTCCGAACGCGTCGAGCCAGTCCACCAGGCGCTGGTGGCCGGCCTTGCGGGCCTCGACGGTCAGCACGCCGACACGTTTGCCGACCTCGTCGACCGCGACGAGCGTATGCGAGTTCTTGTGGGCATCGATACCAACAATGATCATGCGAGTGTCCTTTCTGTCTGATGCGGTGGCTCCGACACCCAGGCACCCGGCGGGCACGCCGCAATCAGGCACGGTCGCCGCGCATGCTCCTACCAGGCCACGCCGAGAACCCGGGAATCGGCGCCGGCGGGGCGGCACATCGCGGAAAAGCCACCAGCAAACGGGGCAGCGAAGAAACGAGCCAACCCCGCCGACATTCAGATCATGACATTGACGCGAAGAAAACCGAGGCTGCCTTGCGGATCTCGTTGGCCTCCCTCAGGTCCCTCACCTCGGCCTTCAGCCGTCGGATCTCCTCCAGCTCGTCGCTGGTCGGGCCGGTCTTCTCCCCGGCGTCGATCCGCGCCTGGACAACCCACTTGCGCAGCGTCTCGATGCCGACGTTCAGCTTAGGGGCCAGGGCCTTGCAGGCGGCGTCCACGGTCGGATAGTCCTCGAGCCGGTCCAGCGCCATGCGGACGGAACGCTCACGGACCTCGGCGGGGTGCTTCCTGGGCGTGTGACGCATCCTTTCACCAGAAAGAAAACGGCACCAAACGGTGATACTGGAACCGGTCTTGAGCCGGTGTGGCTCACCCTCAGACTGACGTGCCCTCAGGCGCTGTCCTTCCCGGGATCTGTCCACCGGCTCAAGGCCCGTCAGGGGTGCGCCGGGCCAGGCGGACATGACTTCATAGGAGCCTGATTCGACCAGTCCCATTACCGTTTTGTCTGCCCGCCTGGCCCGCGCCCGTCAAACGGTCAGCGATCTCAGATGAGGGGCAGTTTCCATCTGGGCCAAAGAAGCATCCGGCGTCATCGCCGGCATCGATACGCATGCCGATACGCACCACGTCGCCGTCGTCACCGAACACGGCAGGCCGCTGGCGGACCGGGAATTCCCGGCGGTAGGTTCCGGATACCGCGAGATCCTGGAATTCATGACCGGCCACGGCACGGTTAGCGCGGTGGGCATCGAAGGAACCGGTTCGTACGGTGCCGAACTCTCCGGAACGATCCGCGGCGAAGGACTGACCGGGCTGGAGGTGAACCGTCCGAACCGCGCCCAGCGCCGCCTGAAGGGCAGTCGGATCCGCTGGATGCCTACCAGGCAGCTCAGTCGGTGCTGGCCGAACGGGGCACCTCGGCCCCCAAGGCCAAGGACGGCCCCGTCGAATGCCTGCGCATCCTGCGCGCTGCACGCTCTTCCGCGGCCAGGGCCCGCACCGCCGCGGTCAACCAGATCAAGGGGCTTCTCGTCCCGGCCCCGGAGGCACTGCGCGCGAAATACCGGGGCACCGGGACCCAGGCGATGATCACAGCCCGCCAGCGGGCCCGGCCGTCCGGCCATGCCGC
>NZ_JBNHIC010000131.1:0-2545 GCF_059092905.1 Arthrobacter sp. B0427-1-12
CTTGCTTGTTTGGCATTGGATCTCCTCTTGCGTCTCAGACAACCAAATGATCGGTTGAATCACCCTAGCAGGCAACTGGCCCTGACGGCTACATCTCATCCCGCTCGATGGTGACGCGGGGCATTGTGGGGACTCTATGGTGCCGAGCGCTTTGCGGCTCCTGCGGACGGCCGGGTGCTGTGCGGGATGCAATAGGGCCCGGGGGATCATGTCAAGATGCCCGCGTAGATTGATTCGTGGAATCATTTGATTTTGCCCGCATGACAGGTTGGGGTCGTCCGCCTTGTTTTGCTGTTGTCAGGATGAGCAGTTCGGCGCAGAGGGCCTGGACCTGGCGCTGGATGGCTGCCGGGTTCAGGGGCGTGTTTTCCTTGTCAGTCTGGTCCTGACGGCCTTGCGGACGGTGCCGGCATCCGTGATCATCCGCCGGTACGGCGTGGCCGGAGCGCCGTATTTCTTGCTGACCTTCGCCTCGTTTCTGACCTTTTCGATGAGCTTCTGCTGGGGTGCGAAGTGGTTGGCCGGCAGCCGCTGCAGCGCCCGGATCCGGTTCAGCAAGTCCAGAGCCGTTGCCCCGGGCCGATGCCCAGGATCGGGAACGGGAACCGCGCGGTGGCCTCCTTGAGCGCGGCGAACACCCATTTCTGGGCCTTGTTCTTCACCGAGACGGTCTCGGTCCAGCCGGTCGCGATGTCGGTGATATAGAGGGTAAAGCAGAACTCGCCCTTGCTGTTGCCGCCTTCGTGGCCGACCAGATCGATCTCCATGAACCCGGGATTGGCATCGTTCCACTCGGCCCAGGTACGCATCGGAATCGAGTCCTTGAGCAGCGTCCCGGGTTTGGTATGCGAGCGTCCCCGCGGATCCGGTTTTGCCCGATCGGCCTTGAGCCGGCGGTCGATCGTTGCCGGGGCGATCTTCAGCAGCAACTCCGCGGTCGCGTCATCGATCCGCAGTTCCTCAAACCGGCGCAGGCGCGGCACCAGGTCCGGCAGCGCCGCCGCGAGCAGCCGCCCGCACGGGATGCCCTGGACGGCCCGGCAGAACCGCAGCGCCTCGATCACCGGCTCCGGGTAGAGCGGCGGCCGCGGTTTGACAGGTTTGAGCACCAATGACTGCCGCAGCGCCCTGCGTGCGTGGTCCCGGTGTCAGCCCGTCAACGCGCACAACTCGTCCAGGATGGCCTTCTTGGCCGCCCGGTCCGACCGGGCATACCGGAGAGCAGTGGTTTTGGTGACAGCCCTGCGTTCACCCATCGACAGCTCCATGCTCAGCATGCCGGGCCGACGGACGCCGCCCCGGCAGACACGCCGCTACGCGGGCAACCTCAAATGATTCTTCGATAGCAGCTGCGCGGGCATCTTTGATGAGTCAACGCGTAGGGTTGACTCGTCGTAGGTCTTCTGCGAAGATCAACCAATCAACCGGTTGATTGCCGGCGATGTGAACGGCATGTTGCGCGAACAGTGTCGTCCACCATGCAGCCACTCGCGCCGGACGGGAATACCCGAGAGATGGAGCAGCTCGCACAGTGTCTACGAATCATTCCGTGATTGCCTCCTGCGACCTAGCGGGCGGCGGGACCGGCCTCGCTGAACAGTTCCGGTCTCTCACTGCCGACGAGCGGCGGGTTCTCGCCCAGGTGTGCGCCTGGTGCGACCACGCGCAGTTCCCCCCGATGCTGGCGTGCAGCAGCTGCCACTCGATGGACCTGAACTGGTGCGACGTCGGCGGCGATGCAACGGTGACAAGCTGGGTCACTGTCACCGGCGGTGAGGCCACGCCCGGTTACTCCGTGCCCAGAAGGCTTCTGGATCACATGCCGTATGCGACGGTCTTCGTCCAGCCGAACCTGATCGAGGAGAGCTTCCACATTCCGACCCTGATGACCGGACCCGACGTGGCGGATCTTCGCCCCGGGCTGCCGGTAAGGACGATTATCGCGGATGTCACCGGATCACCCGTGGCCACGGTCGAGCCGGTGGAAGCGGTTCGATCTTCCTGAACGAAGCCGCTCTGACCGGATGGTCTGGGCACGCAGCATGATCGTGGCTTGGCTCTCGTGGGCCAGGCCGAAGTGAGCTGCCGAGGAGAGGATTGAGATGAAGGTCTGGTTCGACGACTACGAGCAGGGTGAGACCATCCGTAGCCCGTACTTGAAGATTCGTGGAGATGGGGTGCGCGCCTACGCGAGCTACACCCACGATCTTCGGCCATTGCTCATGAGCAGCCCGGAGGACGATGCTCCGGAGCGTTTCGTGCCCCCGTTGTACACGCTCGCGGTCGGCATGTGTCTGTTGCAGCAGGCCCCCGGACGATCGTTCCTCCCAGAGAAGCTCGTGGCGTTCCTCCAGTTCGACTTCGTGGAGTTCCGCAACGAGCTGAACGTCGGAGACGTCATCTACAGTGCGGCGGTGGTCGAGGACCTCATTCCCAAGGGTAAGCGTGGCGAGATCGTGTTCTCGCATTCGACGTTCAACCAGCGTGACGAGGTCATCGTTTCGACGCGTTACGGCATGCTCGCGGAACGGAAGGGCGAATAGCA
>NZ_JBNHIC010000132.1:0-2329 GCF_059092905.1 Arthrobacter sp. B0427-1-12
TCAGCTCAGCTGGGGTTCTTCGCGGTGCGGGATGAACCGGACGAACATGGCCTTGTAGCCGGGGGTGTTGGATTCGCGGGCCACGTTCTCCCGGTGCACCAGCGCGTTGGCCTCCGGGAAGTACGCCGCGGCGCAGCCCTTCGCCGTGGGGTAGGACACCAGCCGGAACCTGTCCGCCCGGCGGTCCTGCCCGGCGAAGGTGCTGATGACGTCCACCAGCTCGCGGTCGCGGAAGCCCAGCTCCGCCAGGTCCTCGGGGTGCACCAGGATCACCCGGCGGCCCTCGGAGATGCCGCGGTAGCGGTCATCGAGCCCGTAGAACGTCGTGTTGTACTGGTCATGGCTGCGCATGGTCTGCAGCACCAGGTGCCCTTCCGGCGGCGCCAGGTACTCCAGCGGGCTGACCGTGAACCGGCCGCGGCCGATGTCCGTGGCGAAGGAGCGCGAATCCCGCGGCGGATTCGGCAGCACGAACCCGTTTTTGGTCCGGATCCGGGCGTTGAAGTCCTCGAATCCGGGCAGCACCCGGGAAATGTGGTCCCGGATCACGTCGTAGTCCTCGGCCATGGCCTTCCAGTTCACCGGATGGTCCTCCCCGAGGGCGGCCTGGGCCATCCGGGCAATGATTACCGGCTCGGCCAGCAGATGCTCGGAGACCGGAGTCAGTCGGCCGCGGGTCGAATGCACGCAGGACATCGAATCCTCCACCGACAGGAACTGCGCCCCGCCCGGATGCTTGTCATCCGTATCCGTCCGGCCCAGGGTCGGCAGGATCAGCGAGGTGCGCCCGTGCACCACATGGGAGCGGTTGGGCTTGGTGGAGACGTGAACGGTCAGCCCCACCCGCTTCATCCCGGCTTCCAGCGCCTCGGTATCCGAACACGCCAGCGAGAAGTTCCCGCCCATGGACACGAAGACGTCCACCGCATCGCGCTCGAACGCCTCGACCGTTTCCACCGAATCGTAGCCGTGCTCCCGGGGGGAGGTGATGCCGAACTCTTTGTCCAGCGCGGCCAGCAGCCATTCCTTCGGCTTCTCCCAGATGCCCATCGTCCGGTCGCCCTGGACATTGGAATGCCCGCGCACCGGGCAGGCGCCGGCGCCCGGCTTGCCGAAATTGCCCTGCAGCAGCAGCAGGTTGATGATCTCCTTGATCGTATCCACCGAATGCGGCTGCTGGGTCACCCCCAGCGCCCAGCAGAAGATGGTGGCCCTGGAGGCGGCCAGCATCCCGGCCACCCTGGCGATCTCCAGCCGGGACAGGCCCGTGGCCTTCTCCGTCTCTGCCCAGTCCACGCTCGCCCGCGCAGCCCGGTAGGCCTCAAACCCGTCCGTCTGCGCCTCGATGAAGGCCTTATCCACCACCGAGCCCGGGACGCGTTCCTCTTCCTCCAGCAGCAGATGGCCCAGCGCCTGGAACAGCGCCAGGTCACCGCCCACCTTGATCTGCAGGAACTCATCAGCCAACGGCGTGCCGGACCCCACGACACCGTTGAACGTCTGCGGATCCTTGAAGTTGAACAGCCCGGCTTCCGGCAGCGGATTGACCGCCACGACCTTCCCGCCCGCATCCTTGCACTCCTTGAGCGCGGACAGCATCCGCGGGTGGTTGGTGCCCGGGTTCTGCCCGACGACGAAGATCAGCTCCGCGTCGTGGATGTCCTGCAGCGAGACCGTGCCCTTGCCGATCCCGATCGTCGGATTCAGCGCCGAGCCGGAGGACTCGTGGCACATGTTCGAACAGTCCGGCAGATTGTTGGTACCCACCGACCGGGCGAACAGCTGGTACATGAACGCCGTCTCATTCGCCGTGCGCCCGGAGGTATAGAAGACGCAGCGCTCCGGCGTCGTGGCCCGGATATGCTCCCCGATCAGCTCGAACGCGTCCGTCCAGGAAATCGGCGAGTAGTGCATTTCCCCCTCCCGGATCACCACCGGTTCGGTGATCCGGCCCTGGTTGCCCAGCCAGTACTCGGTCTTCTCCGCCAGCTCCGCAACCGAGTGCCGGGCCCAGAACTCCGGGGTCACCGTCCGCAGCGTGTTTTCCTCCGCCACCGCCTTGGCACCGTTCTCGCAGAACTCCGCGGCCTTGCGCCTGCCGTCCGATTCGGGCCAGGCACACCCCGGGCAGTCGAAGCCGCCGCGCTGGTTCAGCCGCAGCAGCGACTGCGCCGTCCGGGCCACCCCGGCCTGCGCCAGCCCCCGCTCCAGCGCCACCGCCACAGCCTTCACACCGGCCGCGGCCCTCTTCGGCTCATGAACCTCAAGCTCACTCTCGTCAATGTCCGCAACCGGCGCACTCCGCCTCACAAAATCCACGGTTTCCCTC
>NZ_JBNHIC010000133.1:0-2165 GCF_059092905.1 Arthrobacter sp. B0427-1-12
TAGTGTGGGTTCCATCGATGCCACGACGAGGACGAAAACGAGCCCCTATGAATGACAAGCCCCAAGGCCGCTGGAACGAGGTGGTCGAAGCCGCCGCCGTCATCTTCCACGACAAGGGATATGAGGCAACCACTGTTCAGGACGTCGCTGACGCCGTCGGGATCCTGAAGGGGAGCCTGTACCACTACATCAAGACCAAGCATGACCTGCTTTTCGCTGTGGCCGAGCTGGCCGACGCCGCCAGCGCCGAGACCCTAGCGCAGGTGCGGGCCATCGAGGGCGGCCCAGCCGTCCAGCTGGCGGGCTTCATCCGGGCCCATCTCGAGCTCCTGTTTCGCGAGGGAATCAAGTTCCGTGTCTATCTGCACGACATGAAGTCCTTGGAGCCCGAGCAGTACGAGGTGGTGGCGAAACGTCGTCGTGAATACTCGCGCTACGTTGAGGACCTGATCCGGAGCGGTCAGGACGACGGCGTGTTCACGTCTACGATCGATCCACACCTTCTCGCTCTCGGGCTACTGGGAATGCTCAACTGGACGAACGAGTGGTTCCGCGAAGGCGGCCGGAACACGGCGGAGGACGTGGTCACGGCGTTCGTCGAGACAGGTCTGCGTGGGATGGGAACGGCCGAGACCGCCATCGCAGAAGCTGTCGGCCGGACCCAGCCCGCGTGATCCCTGTCGCCATCGAGGACAACTCGGCCGGTCGAGCCCGGTCGGGTGGATCTGATTGCAGCACTGCTTCCGTCGCTGCCAGCCATACGGGAGATTGATCGAGCCCACGAAGACAAACAAAGAAGGAGTGAGCGTGTCCGTCTCAGAGCGAATCAGCGTTGGCGACGTCAACCTGGTCGACGCCGTCGACCGTTGGATCGCGGACCGGTATCCCAGCGGCGCTGCCGCGTCGGGCATCAAGCCAATGCCGGGGAACTCAGGACTCAGCTTCGGGTTCCAGGTCAACGATGGCGCCGGCCGCGCAATCGATGCGGTGGTTCTGCGTCTTGCACCGCCGGGAGTGCGCCGATCGATCAACACCGACGTGCTGCGCCAAGTGCCGCTGTTGCAAGCGCTCGAACGGGCTGAGGTGCCGGTGGCGCCCGTTCTCTGGCACTCGGACGACCCTCAGTGGTTCGGAACCGATGCTCTCGCACAACGACTACTGCCCGCACACCCACTGCATCTCCTTGATGCGGCGTCCAGCGCCGACATCCCGTCATCGGGTGCCCAGCCGCTACTCCAGCGGGCCGCGGCGGTCCTGGCCGATGTGCACCGCGTCGATTGGCAGGCGGAGCTGCCCGGCTGGGCTGCGCCCACCGGCATCGAGCACGAGCTGGAACGGTGGTGGGCGCTGGTCGAGAAGGCAGCGGATCCAGCAGACGCCGAGCTGGCCTTGCGGCTTCGTGAGAGACTAAGCGCCACGGCACCCGCGCAGCCGAGCATCGGCTTGTTCCACGGCGACTTCCAGACCAACAACGTCTTGTACGACGGCTCAGGGACCGTGCAAGCTGTCATCGACTGGGAGATCGCCGGGATCGGTTTGCAAGGACTTGATGTCGCTTGGCTCGCCATGATGACCGATCCACAGCCGTGGGGGTCCGAACACCGGGACAGGCTCAGGATCAAGGCCCGGCCGAAGGACATCCATGACTGGTACGCACAGGCCCGCGGCCACGAGGTGGAATCCTTCGACTGGTTCAGGGCGCTGGCCGAGTACCGATTCGCTGCGATCGTGGCGTTCAATCTCCGGCTGCACCGCACTGGTCGTCGGCCCGATCCGTTGTACGACACCCTCGCATCGTCCATCCGTCCGCTGTTCGAGCACGGACTGACCATCCTCGCCTAGGCGCACCGACCCTTCGAACAGGAGCATCCATGTACATTCGCGTGGACACAACCCTCGTCCCGCCTGCAGTCGAGCTGCACGAGCAGGACGACTTCACCAGTTTCCGAGTCGTACTGGCAACTCCCGCTCATTCATGGATCTCGGCTGACAGCTTGGTGACCTTGGCCGGAGCCGACGACGACACGTCATGGCAGGAGAAACTCGACGGCATGGTGGCGTACGCGACCAGCAAGGGATGGGTCGACGGCCAGGGACGCCTGCGTGCTCACGTCGAGATCGAGTCCACCGACTAGAACATCAGGCGCGCCGTCTCAGGACCGGAG
>NZ_JBNHIC010000134.1:0-1963 GCF_059092905.1 Arthrobacter sp. B0427-1-12
AGGATGACAACGGGCAGGACGTGTTCGCGCACTTCTCGCAGATCACCGCCAGCGGCTACCGTTCCCTGGAAGAAAACCAGCGGGTCGAATTCGACGTTGTCCAGGGGCCCAAGGGGCTGCAGGCCGAAAACATCCGCCCCATCTAAAGATCTTTGAACGAGCAGCGCCCCCGGACCCTCAGGGTCCGGGGGCGCTTTGCATCGTAGGGGAACGGCGTGCCCACCGTTCAGCCGGTCGCCATTCGCCGGACCGGTTTACGTATGCGCTGAGGTGAAACTAGGCGAGCCGTTCACGCGGCTGGCGCTTCCGCGGTGACGTTGTAGCCGAGTGCTGTGAGTTCGTTGATCAGGCGTCGTGCGCGGCGTTCGGGGTTGTGCCGCTTGATGAAGTAGTCCGGGCCGAGCTCGTGGAAGGGCTCGTTGCGGTCGAGAATGTGGAACAGTGCGATGAGGATGGAGTGCTGCACGGTGCCCAGGGCTTTGGGGTGTCCGCGTCGGCCCTTGATCCGTGCGTACTGCGCGGCGTAGTACGTGTTCTTGCTGCGGATGGCCGCGCTGGCAGCGTCGTGGAGGTAGGTCCGTAGCCATTTGTTGCCCTTGCGGGTCTTTCCGGAGGTGGACTTGCCGGCAGACTCGTATTGGCCAGGACAGCGGCCGGCCCAGGAGGCCAGGTGCGCGGCATTGCCGAAAACGGTCATGTCGACGCCGATCTCGGCGATGATGCCTTCGGCGGTGCGCTTGTCGATCCCTGGCATGGTGGCGATCAGGTCACGCTGGCGGGCGAAAGGGGCGTGTCCCCCGGTCAATCTCGGACGAGAGGCGTCCGATCGCCTCGTCCAGGTAGTCCAGCTTGGCCAGGATCTCCCCGACGATCAGGGCGTGATGGCCGGAGAACCGTCCCCGCAGCGCCTGGCGCAGGGCCGGGATTTTCCTGCGCAGCACGCCCTTGGCGAGGTCAGCCATTACCTCGGGGTCCCGGCCGCCGCCGACCAGGGCGGTGAGCATTGCCCGGCCGGAGACCCCGAGGTTGTCGGAGGCGACCGAGGAGAGCTTGATGCCGGCGTCCTGGAGGATCTTGTCCAGTCGCTGGGTCTCGCGGGTCCGTTCCTGGATCTGGGCTTTGCGGTACCGGGTCAGGTTCCGCAGCTCACGGATCGGCTTCGGCGGCACGAACGAGGGCTGGACCAGCCCGTGGGCGACCAGCTGGGCGATCCACGCGGCGTCGGCCATGTCCGTTTTACGGCCTGGGACGTTGCGCAGGTGTCGGGCGTTGAGCAGCCAGCACCCGAACTCGTCCTCCAGGACGTAGTACACCGGCTTCCAATACACCCCGGTCGATTCCATCCCTACCAGCCTCACACCCCGGTCCGTGAGCCAGTCCCGCAGTCCGAGCAGCTCGACTGTCGTCGTTCCGAACGTCGCCAGCTGCGTCTCGACATTCGTGCCGGTCGTGATCCGGACACAGGCCACCACCGTGTCCTTGTGCACGTCCAGACCCGCGCACCGCTCCACCAGCGTCTCCATTGTGAGTACCTCCGTCAACCCGTACCAATATGAAGGCGGGCCGCCCGGGGAGCTTCACAAAGTGGAGTCTGAGGTACGCGCTCAAGGCAGCAGTTCCATGTGCCCGAAGCCCCCACGTCACGCTGTTATACGGGCTCGCTTGGCACCAAAGAGCACCGACGTCGACAGGCGACCCACACCTACAAGTTTCCCCTGCTTCACGTGGGCCGAAAGGCCCTCAATCGCTGTTATCGGCGTTTGTCGGTCTGCCGTGCTGCTTTATCCGTGACGGCACAGGGTCTATTCGAAGAAATCCTCGTCGATTTCGGCGACCGTGTAGGTTTTGGCGATCTGAACACCCACGCCGTGGCGGATCATCAGGTCGGTCAGCTGCTTGCCGTCAATGAGGATGATCCGTGTCGGGATGGATTTGGCGTATTCCAGGGCCCCGGCGGAGAACC
>NZ_JBNHIC010000135.1:0-1905 GCF_059092905.1 Arthrobacter sp. B0427-1-12
CATCCGCTCCGAGCGGCCCGCCCTGGACCTGCACCACCCGGAACTGATGCAGACCCACACCCCCACCAAGCCGGCGCCTGTGGCCCAGGTCCTCGGCGCAGCTGACCGGAAGGATGCCCAGAAGTGAAGGTCGAGTTCTGGCTTTTTACCGCCCTTGCCCCGTTCTTCGCCATCGTCGGTGTGGTGTACGGGTTCATGGTCGAATGGAGCGAGCCGGTCGGTTATGTTGCCCTGTGGCTGACTGCCGGTCTGTCGGCGATGATCGGTTTCTACCTGTTCGTTACGGCCAAGCGCGTGGGACCGCGTCCCGAGGACCGGCTGGATGCCGAGATCCATGAGGGTTCCGGCGAACAGGGCCACTTCAGCCCGTGGAGCTGGTGGCCGCTGGCGCTGGGCCTGGCCTGTGCCACCGGTTTCGCTGGTTTGGCCATCGGCTGGTGGGTCCTCTACATCGGCGCCGGATTTGCCATCGTGGCATTGGTCGGCTGGGTGTACGAGTACAGCCGCGGTGACCACGCACACTAGCCGCTGGCTGTGCCGGCAGTAGGCGCATAACCACCCGAGAGGGCCTTGCAGGATTCGTCCAGCAAGGCCCTCTCGCTGTTGCTGTTCCCACCACTGCTTCGGGGACCGTGGAGCCCCTGCGAAGCCGGTAGAGGGCCCCGGGCGCCCCTACAGCGTGGATCAATGCGGCTTCCGGTCTGCCGCGTATGCCCGGACCAGTGTGCGGTCTATAGAATTAATCGAATGTTGATTGCGGACGGCGGGCAGGCGTTGTGAGTTTCAAGGCGGTACAGGCGATCAGCGGCACGATTGATGCTGGCTCCAAGACTGCCAAGCATCTGCAGTTGCGGGAGATCCTTCGGGCCTACGTGGAAGAGCAGTGCCAGCCTGGCGCCGCCATTCCGTCGGAACGGGAGCTCTCGGAACACTTTGGCCTAGCCCGGATGACAGTACGCCAAGCCATCGATGCCCTGGTTTCGGAGGAGGTCCTGGAACGGATCGTCGGACTCGGGACGTTTGTTCCGGTGCCAAAGATGGGCCTGCAGGTCAAGCTCACCTCATACACGGAGGAAATGCGCCGCCGGGGAATGGTCCCCGACGCCCGCGTACTCAGCTTCGAGCAGATTCCGGCCACACCGGTGGTGGCCCGGGAGCTTCAGCTCGAGCAGGGACAGCCGGTTGTTCGTTTCAGGCGGCTGCTGCTGGCTGACGGAGAGCCGATGAGTGTGGACGAGAACTTCATTCCTGCCCACCAGGTTCCCGGGTTCGTGGAAGAGGAGCCGCCCACTTCGCTGTACAACGTGCTCAGCGAACGCTATGGCCTTGTGGTCGAGTGGGGCGAAGACACCATCGAAGCGACTGCCGCCTCCGCGTCCATTGCCCGACTGCTCAACGTGGAGATGGGTTCGCCGTTGCTGAAGATTCAGCGCCATGCTTTTGTCCACCGCACCATGGTGGACTATTCGGTCTCGTACTACCGGGCGGACCGGTACAAGCTCTGGGTTCCGCTGCAACGCCCGGGTGCGCGCCTGCCGCGGAGCTACAGCTCCCAGCGACCCAACTAGTGCGGTGCAGAACCCCTGCGGTCTCCCTGAGCCAGCACCTAGCTCATCGCTGCGCACGTCCGCCGAGTGATCCTAAACAAGACGAAGCGTTTCGCAGCGGACGGAACCGCTGCCTCCAGCGTCGTCAGAGCGGCACGCGAAAACGGGCCGCCTCTTGAGCGGCCTCACTCTGTTGACGCCGACCGAAAACAGGGCCAAAAACGCCAACTGAAAATGAGGCCACCTGACCATCATGGAAGGTGTACGGTCCGGGGACATCCCTGACACTGTGTTGTCGGGAGATCGCTGACAGTCTATGCGGCTTCGGCGGTCTTGCGGGGACGGCCGCGTGTTTTGC
>NZ_JBNHIC010000136.1:0-1902 GCF_059092905.1 Arthrobacter sp. B0427-1-12
ACGTATGTGCTCACCGACAACGAGAAGACCGTGACCACCGCCCACGTCGCCGGGGTACCGGTGCGCAACCAGCAGACCCTGGACTTTGCCCGGCACTACGGGGTCACTGTGCTAACCTGCCAGCCCGCTGACCCGGCTACGAAGGGCGGGGTCGAGGCCTCGGTGAAACTGGCCAAGGCTGACCTGGTGCCGACCGACACCAACCTTCGGACCCAGTACTCCTCTTTCGCTGCGCTTGAGGCGGCCTGCGAGGCGTTCATGGACGAAGTGAACAACCGTGAGCATCGCACCACACGGCGCAAACCCGCCGCGGTGCTCATCGACGAAGCGCCCAGGCTGCACCGTATTCCGGATACCGCGCACACGGTCGCGTTTGGGCTGGCCCGCACCGTTCCGGAGAACACCCCGATGGTGACGTTCGAGAACGCCCAGTATTCCGTCCCGGCGCACCTGCTCGGCGCAAGGGTGTTCGTCCGCTCCCACGGCACCGGCCCGGGCGAACAGATCATCATCGTCCACCACAGCCCCGGTGGCCCGGTTGAGGTCGCCCGGCATGAGCGGGCACGGCCCGGCAGCCCGGCCATCAACGATGAGCACTTCCCCGGGACCAGGACCCGGATCCCGGGCGATTACACACCCAAAGCCCGCACCGCTGACGAGGCCGCGTTCCTCGCCATCGGCAACGGCGCCGCCACCTGGCTGGCCGAAGCCGCCGCAGCCGGCACGGCACGGATGCACGTGAAAATGGCCGAGGCCGTGACCCTGGCCAAACTCGCAGGCACTGCCGCAGTGGATCGGGCCCTGGGCGACGCCGCACTCCATGGCCGCTTCGCCCACGGCGACCTGGCCTCGATCCTGAACGCGAACATCAGACGCACCACCACCCACGCCGCGGACGAGACCCGATCCCTGACCCAGGGCACGGGCGCCTGGGCAGGCTTGGGCGCAGCGACCTCAGACACCGTAAGGGAGCAGAGCCGATGAGCCCCGTCAGCACCACGAACACCACCGCCCCGGCCCTGCCGGCCGAGCTGGAAGCTTTGATGCGGCAACTGAAGATGCCCCACGCCCGGGCCTTGGCGCCGGAACTGATCGCCACCGCACGCGCTCAGCGCTGGGAACCGGTCGAGATCATCAAGGCCCTGTTCGCCGAAGAAGCCGCCGGCCGGGCCCGGTCCATGCTCGCCACCCGCCGCAAGGCAGCAGGCTTCCCGACCGGCAAAACCTTCGACGCATGGGACCCCGCGGTCTCTTCGATCCCCGCCCCGACCCAGCAGGCCCTGCGCACCCTGGAATGGATCACACGGCGGGAGAACCTGGTCGTCTGCGGGCCCTCCGGCACCGGGAAAACCTTCTTCCTCGAAGCCCTCGGCCAGCAGGCCGTCGAAGCCGGCATGCGCGTGGCCTGGTTCAGACTCGAGGACCTCGGCGCCCTGATCCGGGCCCACCGCACCGACGACAGCGTCACCCGCGCCGTCACCAGAATCCTGCGCGCCGAGCTGGTCGTGATCGATGACATCGGGCTTCTGCCCGTGGCCACCGACGCCGCCGAAGGCCTCTACCGGGTCGTGGACGCCGCCTACGAAAAACGCTCCGTCGCCATCTCCTCGAACCTGCACCCCGCGGGCTTCGACGAACTCATGCCCAAAACCCTGGCCACCGCCACCGTGGACCGTCTCCTGCACCACGCCCATGTCTGCCAGACCAGCGGCGACTCGATCCGCCTCACCCAGGCCCTCGCCGGGAAAGGAGTCAGCCAACTGAACTAACAAAAACCAGCCATGGCCAATCCCGCCGAACCGCTCAGTGGGCAGATCTGTTGGCCATCATCGGGCAGTTTTACTGGCCACCAGCGGGCACATCAACTGGCCGCCCGTGGGCAGAAACCAATGGCCATTGACA
>NZ_JBNHIC010000137.1:0-1902 GCF_059092905.1 Arthrobacter sp. B0427-1-12
CGGGTCCGGAACCAGGATCGTTTCCACGGTCACGGGAGCGTTCTTTTCCTTGGCGATAACCGCCTTGACCTTATGAGCCATAACTGCGCTGTTCCTCCTGATACCGGGGATCCCATGTGCGTAATACGCAACGAGTTTCAATACATGAAACAGCGTGACTTAGCCCACAGCTGGTGTCAAGCAGTCCAGGAACGCGTCCGTGTGGGCATCGCAACGCTGTTGCACCAACGGAATGGAAATACAGAAGTTGCGGAATTCCAGCACCCGCAACCTGGACACCAAGAGTTTACGGAAAAACGCAGGAATTCTCATTGACAGTGCCTCAGCTCACACCATACGCTGATGCAACAACGTTGCAATGACCGCAACTCCCTAGATCTTATTGGTGGACTTCATGACTAACGACAGCAGTTCTGTTGCCGTCCCCCAGGGGCTCTCCCCCGCCGGCAAAGATGCCGGCACGGGCAACAACAACGGCTTGGACAAAGGCACGCGCCGCCGGGTCATCGGCGCAAGCTTCATCGGCAACTTTGTCGAATGGTTCGACTACGCCGTCTACGGCTACCTGGCCGCGACCATCTCCACAGTCTTCTTTCCCGAAACCGATCCCCAGACGGCGCTGCTGTCTACATTTGCCGTCTTCGCGCTCTCCTTCTTTATCCGCCCGCTCGGCGGCTTTGTCTGGGGGCACCTCGGCGACCGGATCGGACGCAAGACCGCTCTGTCCCTGTCCATCCTGATCATGTCCGGTGCCACCTTCTGCATCGCCCTGATCCCCAGCTACAGCGCCATCGGCATGGCTGCCCCGATCCTGCTCCTGGTCTTCCGGGTGATCCAGGGCTTCTCCGCTGCGGGCGAATATGCCGGCGCTTCCTCCTTCCTGGCCGAATACGCACCAAACAATCGCCGCGGACTGTATGCCGCCGTCGTCCCTGCCAGCACCGCAGCTGGACTGCTGCTGGGCTCCCTGCTGGCTGCCCTCCTGACCTCCATGCTGTCCGCGGAGCAGATGCACGACTGGGGCTGGCGGCTGCCGTTCCTGCTGGCTGCCCCCATGGGCCTGATCGGGCGGTACATCCGGACCAAACTGGAGGACACTCCGGTCTTCCGCGAAGCGATGCAGGAGGCGACGCCCGAGCACGCCCCGGTCAAGAACATGTTCCGCAACCATTGGCGGGCCCTGCTGCTGGCCTTCGGCGCGGTGCTGCTGAACGCCGTCGGCTTCTACGTCATCCTCAGCTACATGCCCACGTACCTGTCCAGCGAACTGGGCTTCGGCACCAGCGAATCGTTCCTGGCCACGAGCGTTGCCCTGCTCACCTACATCGGCTTCATCTTCCTCACTGGCCTGGCCTCGGACCGCTTCGGCCGAAAGAAGATCCTGATCACCGCCTCGGTGTCGTTCATCCTGCTGACTGTCCCTGCCTTCATGCTGCTGGACAGCGACAGCTTCCTGGTGATCCTGCTGATCCAGATCCTGCTGGGCGGCATGCTGACCCTCAACGACGGCACCCTGCCGAGCTTCCTGGCCGAAATCTTCCCCACCAAGGTCCGCTACAGCGGGTTCGCCGTCAGCTTCAACATGGGCAACGCCATCTTCGGCGGCACGGCACCCTTCATTGCCACGCTGCTGATCGGCATGAGCGGGAACCTGCTGGCACCGGGCTGGTACCTCATGGCAGCCGCCCTGGTTTCCCTAGTGGCGGTCGCCTGCGCCAAGGAAACCTCCCGCCAGCCCCTGCGCCACAGCTGACACTACCGACGCAGCCCCACAAACCACCCTTCCGAACCAACACAACAACCACTTCAAAGGAGAATCATGTCCCTGACCACTGACGCCCGCAATGCCACGAATGTTTCGGAGCTGGAGCGCCTCAAGGTCCTGCACAACGGCCAGAAGCA
>NZ_JBNHIC010000138.1:0-1850 GCF_059092905.1 Arthrobacter sp. B0427-1-12
CTAGGAGACTGCTGAACAAGGGGCGATTTGAAGGGCTGGTGAGGGCGAATTGACGCTCGAACCAGCCCTTCGGCGTTTCTGGGTATGAAGGAGCGGGCAGGTGATTGATGCTTTCGACGGGCGTTTCGCAGTGCAGGGCGCTCTGGTGGGGCTCCTGCCGGCCCTGGGTGGGGACCGGGTGTCTCCGGCGGGCTTATCCGAGGGCCCAGGCCTCGTTTCGGACGGTGAGTCCGAGTGATAAGAGACGTTTGAGGTTCACTGCAGCGGCCCGCAGCCGGAACCAGGCATCGTTTTTCGCCACTCCGAGGTAGCGCAGCCGCCGGTTGTTCCCGTCGGTGAGCCAGGCGATCGAGCGTTCGACCATGGGCCGGTGCTGCCTGTAATCGGTTTGGAAGCCCTTCTCCTGCGCGGCAGCGCGGTGGGCCCGCATCAGGGCGTGCCCGGGGTGCAGTTCGATCTTGCGGCCTCCGGCCGCGGTCGTGCAGTTCTCGCGCAGCGGGCAGGCCCGGCACGCGGCACCGAACGTCACGTACCCCTTGTCTGTGATCTTGCGGATGAGCCCGTTCGGGCAGGTCAGCGTTCCGGCGTCCGGGTCGTAGGAGAAGTCATCGAGCGTGTAACCGCCCTCTACGGCCGCGGCCAGCGGTTTGGGTTTGATGAGGGCACGGTGGCCTGCAGCGGCGAGGGCGCGGAGCATGTCCGCGGTCCCGTAGGCCGAGTCGGCCAGGGCATCCACCGGCATCCCTGCTGCCACGGCCGGATCGGCATCAAGCAGCAGCGCTCCGGCTTCGGCATCGGAGGAGCCGGGCCCGGCTGCCTTCGTTACGGCGGCGGCCGTAAGGATCCCGGTCTCCGGCTCGGCGACGATATGGGCCTTGTAACCATCGCGCTTGTCCGACCGGGTCTTATGCGCGTGCCGCGCGTCCGGGTCCACGGTCGAAATCACCCGGTCCCTGGCGACGTTCCGGGCAATCCGCCACCGCCCGTCCGTCCCGTCCGAACCCTCTGCCGGCTCCACGTCCTGCCCCGCGACCAGCGCCAGCAACGCATACGCATCGGCGGCTTTGCCCTCCAGGCTTCCCGGATCGATGGCTGCCAGCAGCGCCAACGCGTCGTTGACCAACCGCGAAACCAGGGCCTGTTTGGCCTCGGCGTCGTCCCAGGCGATGTCCGGCTTCCCGGTGCGCGTGTAGTCATAGCCGCCCGCGTGGGCCTCGATCAGGTCCCACCCGTAAGGGACGTCCCGGCCGAAGCGGCGCACCGCGGCAATTAGCTGGGTGATCGTGTCCTGCCGGGCCACGGCATCATCCAGCACGGTGGAATCCAAGGCCCTGCGCCGCCTGCCCTTGAGCACCCCGGTCTCGGCAACGACTTCAGCAATGGCATCCATGATCCGGTGCGGGCGGCTGCTCGCAGCCAGACGCCTGCGCCAGTACGTGAGCGTGGTCGGATGGAACGCCGTGTCCGTCAGCCCGTACCCGCACGCTGCTTTCCACCGCAGGTCATACGTCAACGCGTCCGCAGTTTCCCGGTCCGAGAGCCCTTCGAGCGCCTGCAGGACCAGCACCGAACCGATCACCGAGGCCGGCACCGAGGGCCGGCCCCGCTTCGAGGGGAACAAGTCCTCCATCATCGAATCCGGAAACAACCGGTTCCGATGTCCGGCCAGAAACGCGAAAACGCTGCCCGGGGCCAATAGCTCCCCGGCCAGCGCTTCCACGTCCAACAGCTTCCGCTGCTCCTGCTTACGTCCCTGCATAAGACCAGTCTTAACCACTGAGCGGACGAGTCCAGCAGGCGCGCCTTAAACTCCCCAAGTTACAGAAGCAATTTGTTCAGCGGCCTCCTAG
>NZ_JBNHIC010000139.1:0-1815 GCF_059092905.1 Arthrobacter sp. B0427-1-12
GCGCATCAGGAGGAACAGCACCAGAAACATGACTGTGCCCCGGATAAAGGCCTCAAGCAGCGGAATACTCGGCCCGAACATCGACTGCCAATCCATTCTGGACTCCTGACTTCCAAAGGCATTGACGGTTTACCGGACAAGCGCCCGGACAAGCGCGCGGGCCGGCGTGTGGCCGGCGTGTGGCCGGCGACGGGCGGCAGGGCCTAGCCGATGGAGCGTGGCCGGGAACATCGCCACACATTCCCGGTCCGGTGTTCTCCCTAACACCACAAACTAAGTATGCTTACTATAGTCTGCCAAGCCGCCCGGCAGCCGTTCGGCAGGATCCGGGCTTTCCCCGGGCAGGCTAAGCGGACGGAACCAGGTGGGCGCAGACCCTGTCCGGCTCTCTCCGGTCCGGCTCATGCACGGCGAAGGGGCCCACCGCCGATAACGACACACACGCCCACAAGACGGTGACCGGCTTGGATAATTGCCAGTCATGTTGTCGAGCAGCAACTGCAGGATTATCAGCCCCTGCGTCCGCGCCATGTTGAGCAGGCCCAAGAGCGGATGAGCCGGAGGCTTCCTAACCAGCGGCAATGAGCAACGACACTGAAGATGGGGTGATTCCCTGCACTGCTGAGGGCCAACCACCACCGATAACGGCGCATACGTAAGCCTGGGCCGGGAACGGTTTCTGCCGGTTCTCCTGCGCCTGCACATCCAGGTCCTCGCCTGCGGATTCGTGACCCTGCCCGATGTTCCGGCCGGTTCTTCGCCCGGGGCCGGGATGAGGGGGATCCTGGGCGTTCCGGCCGGCTGGGCGCGGCCTTTCGCTTACCCGGCGTCGAAGCAGCCCGGGACTCCTGTTACCCTTGGACATCGCCCGGCCGCCGCGGATGCGGACCATGCTGCCCGTTGCCTGTGGAACAGCCGCGCAGCGCTGTACGTTGCACCGGGGTCAGCCAACACCGGAGAAAAGAGAACAAGCCAAGTGGCAACCGATTACGACGAGGTCCGTTCCGACGTCAAGGAATCCCAGGACAAATCCCTGCAGGCACTGCAGTCCGCCAATGCACCGGACGCCCGCAGTGTCGTCCTGGAGCTGGATGAGGCCGACGGCCTGGACGGAGCCGGTATTCCCGGCGGCGAGTTCATCGCCGAGGAGCTGACCGTTCAGATCATCCCCCAGGCCGACGACGAATTCACCTGCTACTCGTGCTTCCTGGTCCGGCACCGGTCCCAGATTGCCCGGCAGAAGGGCGCCCACGCCTACTGCACCGACTGTGAAGGCTAAGCCAGCCTATTCCCGGCCGTTGAGCGCGCAGCCGGGTTGCCGGCGCCGGAGCCGATAAGCAGCAGGGTCCAAGAAACCCTTCGTGCACCGTGATCAGGTGTCCCCGGCGAGGGTGCGCTCGGGGCGCTCTCGGACGGATTTGAGGACAAAACCGTCATTGTCAGGGCCATTACGGCAGTACGCGAACACGCCGCCGGCGCGCTGATCACCGGTCTGACAACCCCGGCAGAAAAAACCCGAACCAAATAGACCCGGACCGGATGGACCCGGACTGGTCAGCCGCTGCTGCCGGCCGCTTCAATCCGCGGGGGACTCTGCCTGCGGGTCCTAGCCAGAACGGCTCCTTCGTTTGGATGGACATCCCCATTGCGCTCCTGTCGTGCCGTTATTTCCGGCTGACTGTCCTGTCTACGTCGTAGACAGCGTCCGTCGCGGTGCTCTAGGAGACTGCTGAACAAGGGGCGATTTGAAGGGCTGGTGAGGGCGAATTGACGCTCGAACCAGCCCTTCGGCGTTTCTGGGTATGAAGGAGCGGG
>NZ_JBNHIC010000140.1:0-1615 GCF_059092905.1 Arthrobacter sp. B0427-1-12
GACTGAAACTCCCCGGTCGACCTCGGGTAGGGCCTACCGGCCTCCGGCTGCCTCCCATCCACGACTGCAGTCCAGTCCGGTCAGCTGAATACCCCTGACAGCGCATATGTAAGCAGGAAGTGATCCTATTGCAGATTTTGCAGAAGAGGGCACGCTGATACCGGTTCTGCCGGCCCGGCCTGATTACCGCCAGCAGGTCCGCCTAATCAGACCAACAGCAGGGGGTGCAGTACCAGTGGTACTGCACCCCTGCTCTTGATCCTTATCTAAGTCAGTCTTTCTTGAAGGCGTCTTTAACCTTCTCGCCAGCCTGCTTCAGATCCGACTTGGCCTGATCCCCTTTGCCTTCGGCCTCCAGGCTCTGATCGCCGCTGGCCTCCCCAGCCGCTTCCTTGCCCTTGCCGCCCAACTTCTCTGCCGCGTTACCGATCTTGTCATCCAAGCCCATCGCGCTGCTCCTTACAGTGAAGGTCCCACTGACTACAGTCAGGGGCTGACCACTCCATAGTAAGCGTGCTTAGGATGCGGAACCTCATATCCGGCAAAGGCGTTTTCGACCCATCCGCTGCAGCTCCGAAACAGGCACCCACATTCAGAAGCCCTTACCCCCGGTCCCGAATGCATTGGCCTGATCTGAAGAAACCGTTCCGCGACCGGCCCCCCACCGTCAGCGGCTGCCGGGGACGCCGATAGCAGCGCATATGTCGCTAAATGGCACGGTGTCAGCGCCGATTCAGCTGCCGGTGATGGGAATCTTCTTCCAGACACTACTGCCTCCGCCTGGGTGTGGTTACGGACCTTGTTGGCCCGCCGGGGGTCGGCATACAGTTTGGGCATGGACGAGTCGACAGGAAACGAGCCGGACCAGACCGGGACATCAGACACCGGTGAAGTGCCGGAGCAACAGTTGCACAGGTGGAAAGGCGAGGGTGGTGCACCGCCCCCCGAACCCAAACCCGAGCCCGAGCCCGAGTCGGGGTCCGCGCCGGAAGCCGAGACAGACAACACCTGAGGTGGACGGCCGTCGGCTGTTGGGTCCCTCGCGCCCTGCGGCCGGCCTGGCCGAGTGACTTGATGCGGAGGGAAACGCAGGAGCCAGGATTTACGACCGCATCATCAAATCCGACGACAGCGCTGGCCGGCATGCCGGAGGATGTCCGGCCCAGCCCGGAAACGTCGAAGACACCGGCGGATCGCATCCCGCCCCGGCATCTCCGGTTCTCATCTCCGGGCTTCCGGATGCCCTGCCCGAACCCTTGGGGATAGCAGCAGACGGCTCGGTTCAGGGCCGTGCCGGCCGAATCGGGTGAAGCGGAGCTGGATTGTGCGACCGGCTCTTGTCCTGCGGTTTGTACCGGGAGATGATGATGGTGCAGGCACATTTTCCGCGGAATTAACCGGGGGGACGACTCACACACGGCCCCCAGAGCCTGGGGGGCCGGTTTTGGTGCCGGTGTTTGAACGGCGCCGGCGGCAGCTGTTCTGTCGGCGGCGGGGGCAGCGCGCAGACTCTGACAATTTCGGGGCGGGAGGCTTAGCCTGCCTCTTCATCGAGCACCCAGGCCCGCTTCAGCGGCAGAGCCGCCCGGGTTTCATCAGGCAGCCGGTCATACAC
>NZ_JBNHIC010000141.1:0-1591 GCF_059092905.1 Arthrobacter sp. B0427-1-12
GGACGACACTGTCGATTCTCGCACCGGATCCGCACCCGGGGAAGGTCCTCCCCGCCGTCCCCTGGCTGTGGCCGGACCTGCGCTGTGGTCAGAGCGGGGGCGCAGACCAGGGCGTTGTCCAGGTACCGTGCCAGGGCGTCTCTGCTGATCCGGTAGGTGTGTCCGACCTGTACCGCGGGCAGGCGCGCGTTGCGGATCATCCGGTAGACGGTCATGCGGGAGACCCGCAGCCGGGCGGCGACCTGCGCGACACTGAGCAGGACGTCATTACCGGCGGTGAAGTCATCTCTCATTGTTCCCCCCATGGTTGGCTGCCCGAAGATGCGAAACCGTACCGGCCCTGAGAGGACCGGTTGACTACGGACTGTAGGGAAAACACAGCTGCACGTACAGGGCGGCCGTGACCTTTCCGTAACAATAAGGCCGGATCCCGGGATCCGGGCCCCTGATTATCCGGGCCTGCCCGGCGCACTTTCCGGCCGACGACCGGAGCGCCCGGCAGCAGGCAGGAACGGGCCGCACCGGGGAAAACAGGGCCCACCGGCAATCACAGGCCACCGGCGGTCCCGGCGGTCCCGGCGCCGGCCGGCGGTTCTGCCGGTGCCGGCGTCATAATCCGCTTCCGGGGTGTAAGGTGACCGCAGTCACAGGTACGTTGCTGGCCCGGGCAGCCTCGCACCCGCCGCAGCGGCGCTGACCTGCCCTGACGGCTCAATGAGGAACCTTGGGGGAGAACCATGACCGGCAGATTCGAGATTGTGCGGGACGGGGACAGGAAACTGCGGTTCAGGCTGACCGACGGTGAGGGCCGTCCGGTCGTCTTTTCCGGTCTTCGAGCACATGCCGCAGGTGGCCGCGGCCATCACGGCGGTGCGGGAAAGCGCTGCGACGGCACCGGTGATCGACCGGACGCGCACCGTCTAGGCCCTTGCCGTCCGACCTGCCGCAGCGCCGCCGGGGAACCGTCTCCGGCCCAAAGCCGCGGGGCGCTTCAGCGCTGCGGCCTGCGCGGCGCTTCGGGAATTACCTTCAGTTGCATCCGGCACGGAACAGAAGAACAGCCGCTATGGGACAGTTGCCGATTCAGCAGTGGTGGGACCTGCTTGACCCCGGCACACAAGAATGGCTGCTGCGGAACCCGGGATGCGTGGTCCTGCCCCGCACACTCGCCAATGCCATCCATCAGGCCGCCGGCGATATGGGGCAGAACCGGCACGGCGAAGTGCAGCTCACCCCGGCCGATCAGGACTTCCTGAGGGCCAAAGCCCGCACTGCTGCAATGTAAGCCCCCTTTGCACCCCCAAGTGGTGGGATTCGCGGTCCTGCCGCACTGGCCAGGGCCAGGGCGCCACGCAGAACACAGCGAGCATACGGCGCGGGCCCTGTGGTTTCCCTGCAGGGCCGGGAGCCGGGTGACTTCCGGACGGTCAGCGGGTGCGGTGCAGATCGTAGTCGCTGTGATGCAGCAGCTTGGGGCGGCCGCCCACGCCCTCAATGATCCACACCATCCCGTGGTCGGGGACGGTGTGGTCGACCTGCCCGAAGTAATGGATGAAGCCGTTGCGCCGGGCTTCGATCCGATCGCCCGGAT
>NZ_JBNHIC010000142.1:0-1561 GCF_059092905.1 Arthrobacter sp. B0427-1-12
ACAGAAGCCCCCCTTCATCCCCACCTGAGTGCGCGCGAGACACACCTGAAGGCATCGGGTGGGTTCCAGCCCGCGCCGGCCCCCCGATTCTCCCGCACGCCCGGCCTAGCCGGCGCCCCAGCCGAAGCTCCTGGCAGTTCCACCCGCAGCGTCCTGGCCGAGCTGGGGCTCAACCCCGAGGACATTGATCGGCTCGTCGCCGACGGCGCCGTCGTCCAGAACATCACAGAAGGAATTTGACGTGGATTTCGCACTGCCCCCCAAGTCCGAAGAGTTGGCGAAGACGCTCCGCGACTTCATGGCCGAGTTCGTCTACCCGGCCGAGGAGGTGCTCGAACGACAGTCGCTTGAGCTCGCGGCCGCGGGCACGCCGTGGGCACCCCGGCCGATCATGGACGAGCTCAAGACCGAGGCACGTTCGCGAGGACTGTGGAACCTGTTCCTCACCCGCAACATCGGTGGTGAGCTGACCACAACGGAGTACGCCCCGTTGGCCGAGATCAGTGGTCGCAGCCCACTGCTGGCACCCGAGGCGATGAACTGCTCCGCACCGGACACAGGCAACATGGAGCTTCTCGCACACTTCGGCACCGCAGAGCAGAAGGCCCAGTGGCTCGATCCGCTGCTGGACGGCCAGATTCGTTCCGCATTCGCCATGACTGAACCGGACGTGGCCTCGTCGGACGCATCCAACATCTCGACCCTGATCACCCGCGACGGCGACGACTACGTCATCAACGGAAGCAAATGGTGGATCACGGGTGCGCTGAGTCCACTGTGCAAGATCCTGATCGTGATGGGCAAGACGGACCCGGACGGACCTCGCCACAGGCAGCAGTCGATGATCCTGGTACCCATCAATACTCCTGGCGTCACTGTGACGCGGCACCTGAGCGTGTTTGGCTACGACGACGCCGCCCACGGCGGACACGCGAGGGTCGAGTTCGATCAGGTGCGCGTGCCGGCGGAGAACCTGATCGGCGGAGAGGGCGATGGATTCGCCATCTCCCAGGCACGACTCGGACCCGGTCGTATCCACCACTGCATGCGAGCGATCGGAATGGCTGAGCGGGCTCTGGAGCTGATGTGCGCCCGTGCCGACTCCCGCCGGACATTCGGAGGCCCGGTCTCTGACCAAGGAGTGATCCGCGACTGGATCGCCGAGGCGCGGATCCGGATCGAGCAGGCACGTCTACTCGTTCTCAAAACCGCATGGCTTATGGACGAGGTCGGCAACCGCGAGGCGCACACGGAGATCCAAGCGATCAAGGTCCTCGTTCCTTCGATGGCCGAATGGGTGCTCGACAAGGCGATCCAGGTTCACGGCGGCGGCGGTGTCAGTCAGGAGTTCCCGCTTGCGGCCATCTGGGCGCAGACGCGGACCTTGCGCCTCGCGGACGGACCGGACGAGGCTCACAAAGCAGGTCTGGGCCGCCGCGAGCTGAAACGGCAACGCGAAGCGCGGGAGAACGTTGAGCGGCTGACGCCCGTCGCGCGCTGACGCCCCAGCAATCTCCTGGAGCATGGAGCGGCGGCGGGGCTGTAGCACCAAGTGTTTGGT
>NZ_JBNHIC010000143.1:0-1485 GCF_059092905.1 Arthrobacter sp. B0427-1-12
GAACCTGATCCGCGGGCGTCCACTTCCAACCTAGCGGACCGGCGCCGCTGCGGCACCCCCGTCAACTGCCGTACGGCCGGATCATAAATCCATACAGCCCGATAACAGCGCATATGTCGTCGCGGGTTTTTGAGGCACGTGCCAGGTGATTGCGTTTTGCCTGTCCGGGACGGTCACTGGCTGCGGCTTGGGCCGGGGCTGGCTGCGTGCCCGAGAATGTGGGCGACCGGCGGCGCCAGCGGGTGGACGGAGACTCCGAACCGCCGGTTGTCCCGTACGACGAATCCGGCGGTGGTGATGGCCTGCAGGGTATCCCGGTTGAGGTGGCAGCCCCCGGCCATGCGATGCCAGGCCGGAGTCATCAGGTCCTCGACGGCAGCGAGGAGGCGGTGCCCGGAGCGGACGTGCTCGTAAAAGGCCAGTGTCCCGCCGGGGCGCAGGATGCGGCGGATTTCGGCCAGGGCCGCGGCCTGGTCGGCGACGCTGCACAAAACGAGGCTGGTGACCACCGCGTCAGCGCTGGCGTCGGCGGCCGGGATCTGCTCGGCCATGGCAGGGAGGACCCGGACGGGGACCGGCGCGGGCAGCCCGGTCCCGGGCAAGGGCTCGAAGGTAGTCATCGGGTTCCAGCGCCAGAACGTCCGTGACCGTCTGAGGGTACAGGCCGAACGCGGACCCGTCACCGGCGCCGATTTCAATGATGCGTCCGTGCAGGCCGGCCAGCAGGCGGCGCCGGTGTTCGGTGCCGCCGCGGCGGTTCATCCCGGCGACGGACCGGGCGTAGGCGCGGGCGAAACGGGGATGCTGCAGCCCGGCCGGGCCGGCCGGATCCGGTCCGGTCATGGCCGGGCCCCGGGGTGGAGGACGGCCGCGGCGGTGCGGGCCTGCCCACGGGCCGGGACGGCGGGGATCCGGATTGTCCGGTGTTTTCTGTAGGACATGCGGTGTTCCTTGGCTCAGTGTTACGGTGCGCTGTCCGGCCGCCCGTCCGGGGTGCCGGCCGCAGTCCCCACACTGACCACGGTGCTGCCCGCCGTCAAGGACCGCTTGCGGACCGGAGCCAGGCCGCTAAATCCTGGGACTTGATCTGCTCACAGAATTCCGCGAGGTCCTCGCGGAAAAGAAAGTTCCGGTATTTTCCGTGAGCTACAGGGGCGCAGCACGTCTCTAGTGGTGTCCGCAGCATAATGCCACTACCCCCGGAGATGGTCCTGATGGCAGATACCCAAGATTCCAGTGTCCTGGCCACCCCTGAAGAGGGCCAGCGCAATGATTCCGACAAGCAGCTTCAGAAAACCGGGCCGCTGCACACGGACTTCGGTGATACCACCATCGCTGAAACCGTGGTGCAGAAAATAGCAGGAATAGCCACCCGCGAGGTGCCGGGAGTCTACGAGATGGGCACCGCGGCACGCCGGGCCTTCAGCCACCTGACCGAACGCATCCCCGGTGCGCAGACCAACGTCAGCGGCGGCGTGAGCGTGG
>NZ_JBNHIC010000144.1:0-1462 GCF_059092905.1 Arthrobacter sp. B0427-1-12
GCGGTGTCTCCATGCATGAGAGGGCCAAACGATCAGTCGTTTCTGGCTGGACGAAAGAGACCGTCCGCCGACACACCAAGTGGCTCTACGCGGTCAACACCGAGGGTTTGACCGGCGACGGGTATGCGGTGACTCTGACGCTCCGCGACTGCCCAGAAAACTCTGATCGCTTTCACTCCCTCCGCCGGGCTTGGGTCGAACGCATCCGCCGTATGGGCAGCATCCGCACTCACTGGGTCATCGAATGGCAACGCCGGGGCGTCCCGCACATGCACACTGCCGTTTACTTCGATCGGGCGCTGTCAGCGGTAGAGAAGTTCCAGCTCGTCCAACACTGGATTGACCTTGCCGAGCCTTACGGCGCGCGGCACCTGTCGCAGTACGTTCTACCGATCTCCGGGCCCACCGGCTGGCTCCAGTACCTCAGCAAGCACGCGGCACGCGGGGCCGCTCACTATCAGCGGCAGGGCAAACCTGCAGGGTGGGAAAAAACCGGCAGGCTCTGGGGTCACTTGGGCGCATGGCCTGTTGATGAGTCCCTGAGCTTCCAGATTCCTCGGGAAGCCTATTTCCGCTATCGGCGGCTGGTGCGTTCCTGGCGGCTGGCTGACGCTCGGGCCGAGTCCGACCCCGCGACCAGGGCAAAGCGGATCCGCTCCGCCAAGCGCATGCTCAGGGCTTCAGAGCGGGCGCTTTCCGAGGTGCGGGGCATCTCTGAATGGCTCGATCAGGCGACGGTGCTTAGCTTCCTCGCCTTGCTCGCTTCTGAGGGCTTCGAGATACGCCAGACGGCAGACTGACCCCGGGCTTGTTCTCTGTGCCAAAAGTGTTCGCGGGAGGTTCTGAGGGCCTCTCCTGCGGCCTTCAGGCGCCTTCTGAGGGTCCCTCGCCGGATGTGGCCGGCTGCGGCCGCCGGAGCGGAGGCGCGAAGCGCGAGCACCGCCGGCCGGACCGGGTCCGCCGTCGGGGTTTCAGGTGCGTTTATGGCGGCGGTAGACGCGTCATTGTCTCCACTCGCTCTGTCTGGCGGTAGAAGACGGTTATCCGCAGCCGTCAACGGCTCCTGACGTCTGGCAGTCGTGGCGACCGGCTGACCATCCGCCGTAATCGGAAAAATTTCTCGACCCGCTGCGCGGGGTGAGCGGCGCGCCTTGATTAGTAGGTACATATCTGCACGCAACCCCTTCTGATGGGGCATAGGGTGAGACAAAGACCCCTTACCGCGGCATTACCTGTGGCATTGAAAAGCCCCCGCGAAGTTACCAGCTTCCGGGGGCACGGTCGACAACCTTTAGCGCTCTTAGGACTACTCTTTGCCGACAATTTCAGCGTACCGCAATGGCTCTACAGCACACATCCCTAACGGCGGTGTCTCCATGCATGAGAGGGCCAAACGATCAGTCGTTTCTGGCTGGACGAAAGAGACCGTCCGCCGACACACCAAGTGGCTCTACGCGGTCAA
>NZ_JBNHIC010000145.1:0-1428 GCF_059092905.1 Arthrobacter sp. B0427-1-12
TAGTACTTTGTTAGGTTTTCCGGCGAGGGTCTTTTAATCCGCCGGCGGTCCTGTTAATTTCCTGTTGTGGAGATGAACGGGACGGGGCTGCGGATCGAGCTGGAGGACTTTGCCGAGGAGGTCTTCGCGTCGCTGGGCCGGAAGGACCAGCGCGCGAAGGGCCGCCTGTACCTGCAGGGGCTGATGCTGGAGGGCCGGCGGAAGTCGATGCAGCCGATGGCCGGTCGGCTGGATGTCGACCACCAGCAGCTGCAGCAGTTCGTCTCGTCCTCGCCGTGGGCGGTCGAGCCGGTCCGCCGCCGCCTGGCGGCCCTGGCTGAGGAGGCCATCGGGCCTGAGGCGTGGGTCATCGACGATACCGGGTTCAGGAAGGACGGGACCGCCTCGGCCTGCGTGGCCCGGCAGTACTCGGGAACGCTGGGCAAGGTCGGCAACTGCCAGGTCGCCGCGACCGTGCACATGGCCACCGACGCGGCTTCGTGCCCGGTGAACTGGCGCCTGTTCGTGCCCGAGTCCTGGGACGACACCCGGGCCGAGACCAACGCGGAGGCCGAGGCGGTCGCCGCCCGCCGGGCGAAGGCGCGGATCCCGGAAAACGTGCGGCACCGGCCCAAGTGGGAGCTCGCCCTGGAGATGATCGACGAGCTCGCGCTCTGGGGGCGCACCTGCCCGGTCGCGGTCGCCGACGCCGGCTACGGGGACAACACGCATTTCCGGGCCGCACTGACCGCCCGCTCGATCCCGTGGGTGATGGCGGTCAAGGCAGGCAACACGGCCTATCCGGCCGGCGCCGCGCCCGAACGCCTGGCATCCGGCGGCGGGCGGGGCCGTCCGAGCGTCCCGCGCTACCGGCAGCAGGCCCCGACCCTGCGCGACCTGGCCCTGGCCGCAGGACGCCGCGAACTGCACCGGGTCACCTGGCGGCACGGCACCAGGGCCACCGGCGGCAACAGGACCGCGGCCATGAAATCCCGTTTCCTCGCCCTCAGGGTCCGGCCCGCCAACCGGCACATCCCCCGCGCGGAGGACGGTTCGCTGCCCGCGGTCTGGCTGATCGCCGAATGGCCGTCCCGCGAGCCCGAGCCCACCGACTACTGGCTCTCGGACCTGCCCGCCGACACCCCGCTGAAAACCCTGGTCAGGCTCGCGAAGATCCGCTGGCGCATCGAGCACGACTACCGCGAACTGAAGACCGGGCTCGGACTCTCCCACTTCGAGGGGCGATCCTTCACCGGATTCCACCACCACGCCACCCTGGTCTCGGCCGCCCACCTCTTCATCACCCGCAAACGCCTTGCCACCCCAAAAGAGACGGGGGCAGCCTAAGCCTGTACGAGGTCCTCAAAGCACTCCAGGAACACCTCGTCCAACTGCTTAGCCGCTGCCCCTACTGCCAACACGCACCACCGACCTAACAAAGTACTACTA
>NZ_JBNHIC010000146.1:0-1424 GCF_059092905.1 Arthrobacter sp. B0427-1-12
CCAGCTTGTTCACTAGAGGCAGGGAATCGTGGTCTGCAGCTATGGTTCCTTAGACCGCGGTGAGCCTGTGGCTCGGGATACACCTGCCGGCCTTCAGGTCTGGCTTTCTAACGGCGTGCCGGTTCACCGCGGTCTCCCGGCAGGAGTGGCTTAAGAGAGGCCTGTTCTACCGAAAGCTGGTGTGCCCTCCTGCTGACCCATGATGCAAATCTGATCGCAGGAGGCATAGCAGGTGCAGAAGGACGAGGGGCAGTTCATCATCGGGGTCGACCCGCATAAAAGCAGCTGGACGGCCGTGGCCATTGACGCCGGCCTGAACCAGCGGGCGGTGGCGCGTGTCCCGGTGACGGACGCTGGCTACCGCAAACTTTCCAGGTTCGCCGCCCGTTATCCGAACGCCAGATGGGCTCTGGAAGGCGCTTACGGGCTGGGGGCGCCGCTGGCCGCTTTACTGGCCGCCGACGGGATCACCGTCTGGGATGTTCCGGCGAAACTCGCTGCACGGGTCAGGGTCCTTTCCACCGGTCACGGACGCAAAAGCGATGAGGCCGATGCCCTCTCGGTGGCAGTAGCGGCCGCGACGACCACCCGGCTGCGCCCGGTCAGCATTGATGAAACAGCCGCTGAACTGAAGCTTTTGACCGAGCACCGCGATGATCTGGTTCGGGCGCGCACGCAATCAGTCAACCGGCTTCACTCGGCGTTGAACCTGCTCATCACCGGCGGAGCACCCCGCAACCTCGATGCCGATACCGCCGCCGGGCTGCTGCGCCGGGTCAGGGCCACCGACCCGCTGACGGTTACCCGCAGGCTCATTGCCACCGACCTCATCGCCGAAGTCCGGCGCCTGGACAAGCGGATCGCTCAGGCGCAGGAACGCATCACCGAAAGGGTGCAAAGCACCCAAACGGGGCTGCTGCGCATCCGCGGAATCGGCCACCTGAACGCGGCGAAGATTCTGGCCCGCACCGGTCCCGTCGGCCGTTTCCGCTCGGCCGCCGCCTTTGCCGCATACGCCGGAGTGGCTCCGCGGGAGGTTTCTTCCGGGGAGACCGTCAGACACCGGTTATCGCGTACCGGCGACCGCCAACTCAACCACGCCATCTACATTGCCGCTCTGACGCAGATCGGATCCGACCCGGCCGGGAAGGCCTATTACGAACGCAAACGGGCAGCCGGGAAATCGAAAAAAGAAGCGATCAGGTGTCTCAAACGTCGTTTGGCGGACGTCATCTACAGGACCATGGTCCACGACCAGCACCTGCGGGAAGCGGGTCCGGCAGGACACCGGGGAACGACTCCAGAATCCAGCGTGGCCGACTCCCATCCCCAAACCGGCGCTTCGGAAAAGTCACATACCGGACCCGCCAAAAACAATCCTAGCGGCCCCTCCCACACAGCAGCTTGACACAGAGAGGCGCCGT
>NZ_JBNHIC010000147.1:0-1421 GCF_059092905.1 Arthrobacter sp. B0427-1-12
GAATCTTCTATATCTCGTCAAGCCGCGTTCGGGATCGCATTGTCAGGGGCGTGTAGAGCGTTGAGGGTGCGGTAGAGGCGGCGGGCGAGGTAGCGCTTGAGGCATCGCCGGATTTCCCGTGGAGTTTTTCCTTCGGCCTTGCGGCGTTTGGCGTAGGCGCGGGTGTCGGGGTCGTGGACGGTGCGGACGACGGTGGCCATGTGCAGTGCGCAGTTCAGGCGCCTGTCGCCGCCTCGGTTGAGTCGGTGGCGCACGGTGTTCCCCGAGGATGCGGGGATGGGGCTCACGCCGGCGAGGGCTGCGAAGGCGGCCTCGGAACGCACCCGGCCCAGATGCGACCACGCCGTGTAGACCACGGCGGCGGTGACGGGACCGATGCCGGTCTCCTCGAGAAGGGGCGCCGCGGGGCTGGCCTCGAGGAGCTCGGTGGTACGGGTTTGGTTGTCCTTGAGCTCGCCGTCGAGGACGGTGATGCGCTTGGCGAGCCGGACCGCCTCCGCACGGGCAGTGGCGGCGGCGAGGGCCTCGTCGCGGGCGCGCCAGTGGGAGACCTCGGTGATCCTGGTATCACTGAGGGGCTTGCGGGCGTCGATGCCGAGGTCGACGCTGCGCAGGAGGGCGGTGAGGGCGTTGACCTTCGCCGTGCGCTCGACTGTCATCTGCTCCCTCGCGGCGACCAGGACCCGCAGCGCAGCGCGGACCCCCTCGTCCTGGCGCGGAATGCGCAGTTGGTCCTCTTCGAGCGGGAGGGCGGCTGCGGCGATCGCGGCAGCGTCCAGCGGATCGGACTTGCCGGTTCCGCGACGAGCTGGGGCGTAGGCCGTGACCCTGGGCGCTTCGGCGACGCGGTAGCCGGCCCGTGCGACGGTGCCCGCGAGCAGGGCCCCGTAGCTTCCCGTGCCTTCGATGACCCAGAGGGCTCCGAGGTCCCCGCCGGTGCGGCGGGCTACGCAGGCGATCGCACGGGCCCTGCCCGCGTGGGTGTTGGGGAAGGCCTCGGTGGTGAGGTGCTCGCCGCTGGCGGCAAGCACGGCGTAGGTATGCGTGCGGGCGTGGGTGTCCACGCCGATGACGAACGGACAGGAGTGTGCGACAGTGGTCATCGCGGCCGGGGGTTCCTTCCTCACGAACGGGCAGATGCTTCTGGCCGCGGTGCGGCCGGCGTCGGCCCGGGTGAAGGTCACTCCGAGGCATTCCTGTGATGGGTCACAGCCCCCAAGGGGGGCTGGGCAGTCTTCTGATCAAGCCTTCGGTGTGGGCCGGGCAGGCGCCGGCCGCTCACCCCAGTAACGGGCAATTCCGATTGAAGGCACGTTTGAAACGGCCAGGCGGATATCGAGCCACATTCCCGGGGCAGGCGACCGACACCTACCCTGCCAGCCGGTCCCGGACCAGCCACAACAAGACTCACAGGCGGATAT
>NZ_JBNHIC010000148.1:0-1414 GCF_059092905.1 Arthrobacter sp. B0427-1-12
GCGAGATCGTGTTCTCGCATTCGACGTTCAACCAGCGTGACGAGGTCATCGTTTCGACGCGTTACGGCATGCTCGCGGAACGGAAGGGCGAATAGCATGAAGGATTACCTTGAGGACTACGCAGTCGGTGAATCGGCCAGCACCTCTGGGCGGACCATGTCCGAAGCGGACTTCCTAACGTGGGGCAGCATCGAGCACGACTTCCCCGCAATCCACTTCGACGCGCACGCGATGGCATCTTCCAGATCGGGCCAGCGCATCGCGGCCGGCTTCATCGAGATGGCCCTCTCGGTGGGTATGTTCGCACAGCACGACTGGAACTGGTATTGGCCGACCGGCGCAGTGGCCACCGTCAGGTGGGACGAGTTGCGATTCACCAAGACCTTGCACATCGGTGACACCATCTATTGCCATCGTGAGATCGCCGACGCGATCGTCGAGGACGATGCGTTCGGCATCTTGGTTCACGCCGTGGAGGTGCGCAACCAGGACGGCGACCTGCTGGCCTGCGGACGAGAGAGCATTCGCGTGCGTCGGCGTCCCAGCACCCATGCAGCCGATGGCGAGGCCGCAGCGACTCCGGCGGCAGTCAAATGACGCCCCGCGCGACGGGCCGCGTCGTCGTCGTGACAGGAGGTAGCCGTGGCATCGGCCGCGAGCTTTGTCGAGCCTTCGCGTCGGACGGCGACACGGTCGTCGTCGCGAGCCGTAACGGACAGGCGTGCGAAGAGCTCGCGACATCGTTGCAGGACGAGTTCGGGGTGCTCGCGCTGGGCATCGGGTGTCACGTCGGGCGATGGAACGACTGCGACTTGCTGATCGAGCGGGTTCTCGCCGAATTCGGACGCATCGACGTCCTGATCAACAATGCGGGCATGTCGCCGCTATACTCCTCGCTGGTAGACGTCAGCGAGGAGCTGTACGACAAGGTCTTGGCGGTGAACCTACGCGGAGCGTTCAGGATCGCCACCCTCGCGGCGAAAGCCATGGCGGACGCGGACGGAGGTTCGATCATCAACGTCTCGAGCGTGACCTCCATCCAGGCCAGCCCGATGGAGCTGCCGTACGCGATGGCGAAGGCCGGTGTCAACGCACTCACGGTCGGACTGGCACGTGCTCACGCGCCGGCCGTGCGTGTCAACACGGTCATGCCTGGCCCCATCAGGACCGACGTGTCGGAGAACTGGCCCCCGGAGCTGTGGGAACGGCTGTCGTCGAAGGAGACCCTGCCGATGGGACGCACCGGCGAGATTGGCGAAGTCATCGGCGCCGTCCGCTACCTGGCCGGTCCCGATTCATCGTTCACGACCGGGTCCACCATCCGGGTGGACGGCGGACTCGTGTGGTCGGCATGACCACCGCTCGGGGCGACAACCAGCAATACAGCAGAATCTGATTCATCACAACCACTACC
>NZ_JBNHIC010000149.1:0-1390 GCF_059092905.1 Arthrobacter sp. B0427-1-12
CGCCATCCCGGCTCTCATCATCGGACTGCTGATGCTGGGGGCGGGCATCACCCTGACCTGGCTCTCGATCGCTCGCCTGGCCGAGGGCATGTGGCCCTCGTTCCTGGCTGGCCTGCGGGACTGGGCGGCCGCCCTGAGATGGAATGATCCTGCGGTGTGGGTCATCGGCACGGTGCTGCTGCTGGCCGGACTCACACTGCTGCTGCTGGCCCTGCTGCCCGGCAGCTTCAACGCCGTCGGGCTCCGGAGCGCCGCTCCGGACACCGGCGATCCGGCTCAGCCGCCCCCCAGCCGCGAGATCGTCATGACCCGCAGCGCGGTCGCCCGCCTGGCCTGCGCGCACTGCGCCCATATCGACGGCGTCGGCACCGCCTCCGCCACCGTCACCGGGCGCAGGGTCCACGTCACCATAAACACCCCCCTGCACGAAACCGAAGAACTGCGCACCAGGGTCATCGCCAAAGTACAGGAACGGCTTGAATCCACAGGCCTGGAACCGATGCCCCGGGTCAGCGCGGCAGTCCGGTCCCGGAAAACCTGACATGGCTGCCGCCCTGCCCGCACCGCGGAAAGAAGGATCATGATGCGCCAGACCGCCGGAGTCCTCAACCGCACCTGGCTGCTCATCCTTGGCCTGCTCAGCCTGCTCGCCGGCGCCCTGCTCCTGCTGCTCGCCAGCGGGCAGCTCGCCGGAATCCTCAACGCCCCCGGCCTGCTGCCGGCCTCACCGGACGAGCCGGTGATCACCGGTGACCTCCGGTCCATCTTCGACCCGCCGTATATTGCCGCGATCACCCTGGTGCTCGGCATAGTCACCGGGCTTCTCGGGCTGCTGTGGATCATCGCCCAGATCCCCCGCAAAAACGAGGCACGCCCGTACCGGCTGCACGATGACCCCACCCGCGGCTACACGCTCTGCGACCCCGGCGTCCTCGCCACGGCGCTGGAACACCAGATTAATGCCCTGCCCGGCGTCACCGGCTCCTCGGCCCTGCTGCGCGGAACCGCGAACCGGCCCGAACTCACCGCCAGGGTCACCGTCAACAACCGCGCCGACATCCAGGACATCATCGACCGCATCCAAAACTCAACCGTCCGGGACCTCACCACCACCCTGGAAGCACCACTGCAGCACCTCGCTCTGCGGATCGAGGTCAGTTCCCACGGCAAAACCGCCAGGGAAATCATCCTCTAACACGTTACCCAGGGCCTATTCGCCCCGGGGCCTACGGAAGAAGCTGTCAATGACGAACCCAGGCGGAGAACGACCGGAGGGACGCCGGAAAGTCAGGCCCGGTGGACATACCGGCCAGGTGAATGTTTATGTCCAGCTGCTGCGGCAGGTCCAGCGGGATGGTCTGCTCAGGCGGTGCTACGGGTTCTACTGGAC
>NZ_JBNHIC010000150.1:0-1331 GCF_059092905.1 Arthrobacter sp. B0427-1-12
GCCTCCGCTGTCCCGTCAGGCCTCCACGGATCCCCGGAACGCGACGGGCAGACTTTCAACCCCCACGGCGCGGCAGCGCCCCTGGACCGCTGTCTCAATTTAGTTGGCATTTTCGCAGTTAGGTGGCAGCCTACGGGTTTCGGGGTTTGTCTCAGTTAAGGTGGCAATCGTGCACCGGATCGCTCTCACGGACGGGCAGCGGTGGCTGTTCCCCGGCGCGGCGCGGACGGATCTTGGGTGTCCTGCGCGACGCGATCTCGGGTCGGCGCGGCCAAGTCATGTGTTCGGGTCGGCCGTGGACGTTCCGTACTCCGGGCGCCCGACAGGCCGATAGGTCTGGATGGTTATGCCCCGGGAAGTGGTCCGCGAGCTGACCAGGTCGAGTGCGATGTCCGGACCGGAATCGGGGAACAGCCGTGCGCCCTGGCCGACGACGACGGGATAGATGAGCAGGTCGAGCTGGTCGACCAGGTCACTGGCGAGCAGCCATCGGACGAGGGCACCGCTGCCGGGCACCAGCAGTTCGCCCTCCTGCTGCGTTTTCAGATCAACGACGGCTGCGGCGACGTCACCGGTCAGGACAGTCGTGCCCGCCCACTTCGGGTCGGTGAGGCTGGTCGATGCCACGTACTTGGGCCGGCTGTTCAGCGCGGCGGCGATCGGGTTCGCGCTCGGGTCGGTCATCGCTCCCCAGTAGCCGGCGAAGATCTCGTACGTCCGCCGGCCGAACAGGAACGCGGCCGCGCCGCCGTAGATCTGGTTGAGATAGTCCCCCGTTCCGGTGTCGAGAAGCGGTATGGCCCATCCGCCGCGGTCGAAGCCGCCGGTGCGGTCTTCGTCCGGTCCGCCCAGCCCCTGCATCACGCCGTCCACCGAGACGTTGGTCGTCGTCGTCAATCTCATGTCGTGATCACACCCCCTCTGGATCTGCGCTACTTGCTCTAAAGAAGCACACTTTCAGGTGTTTATCTACGGGTTAGCATCGGGTCGTGCGTACGCGGGACTACGGCCAGTTCTGCGGTCTCGCGCTCAAGGAGCTGGAGGAGGACGGTCTCGTAGTACGCGAGGCGCGGACCGGCTCGGACCGGTCGGTGGTCTACCGGGCGAGAGATGCATACGGAATTGCCAACTCAAGTAAGACGGCAGCAGCGCGATCTATCTCAGTTTGCTTGGCAAGACCCCAGGTCAGCATTGCCAACTTCAGTGAGACCGGACAGCCAGCTGCATTGCATGTGTGGGAGGTGCAGACAGCATTCACTGTCGGTTTTCTTTTCCTGTCTTCTGCAGTGCCGCTTCAGGTTTCGGCTGAAGCAGTCTCTGCCGGGTACTGC
>NZ_JBNHIC010000151.1:0-1320 GCF_059092905.1 Arthrobacter sp. B0427-1-12
GCACCAGCCCGCGCATAGCCCTCCGGCCCAGGGCCCGCGGGCCGGCGCGACACAAGAGAACCCAGACCCGGCCCGGCACGGCCTGAGACGCCGGGGCCGCCGACAGGCGCGTACCGCATCAACAAATCCGCGGCTCCACCCCGAGCCGCAGGTTTCATATGCGCTGTTATCGGCGTTCTCATCCAAGGAGCAAAGTTCATCGGCAAGGTCTCCTTCAGCGGGGCGGAGTTCGTCGGCGGCGAGGTCGACTTCGGTGGGGCAGAGTTCGCCGGCGGCGGGGTCTCCTTCGACGGGGCAAAGTTCAGCGGCGGCGAAGTCTCCTTCGACGGGGCAAAGTTCAGTGGCGGCGCAGTTTCCTTCCTCGAGGCAGAATTCAGTGGCGGCGAAGTCTCCTTCACCGAGGCAGAGTTCACCGGGGCCGGGGTCAACTTCACCACAGCAGAGTTCTCCGGCGGTTCGGTCGCCTTCACCGGGGCAATGTTCTCCGGTGGTTCGGTCACCTTCGATCGGACAACCTTCTCTGGTGGCGACGTCACCTTCCATGGGATACACAATGGGATACACAGTGGTGGCGATTCACCTGTTCTCTTGTTTGATGAACCGCGCAGCTGGACCCATCCGCCCAAGATGCCGTGGGAGGATGGCCCGAATCCTCCCTCATGGGTTAGGCCTGTGGTATGGCCCCAGGGCTTGGCCATGAGGCCCGCTATATGAGGGAATCGCGTCCGTAGCGCGTAGGTGGCTGCACCGGTGCACTAAAGACGAATTCTCTGAGGCGGCGGTTCCTCGAAAGTCAAAAATGGTCCATTACTAAGTGATGCTGGAGAGGGCCTGGGGTTCCATCCTCTGAACTCTAAGTAGGAGGTCAGAAGCCACGTGCGGAATCAAAATCGGTCAAAACCATGCGATGCAGGTTTTTGACAGGCCGGGAAGCGTTACGACGCGCGGGCCGGAGCCGGGCAATATGGACAGGATGGAGCCAGGGCGGTGAAGCCGGAATTTTCCGGGCTTCGCCGCCCTGGGGTCCTATGTACTGCGTGCTCTAGACCTGGCTTGCGGCCATGCCCATGAAGCTGATGAAAAAGATGATGCCCAGGACCAGGCCGATGTAACCGATGATGAGACCTGCGATGGCCAATCCGCGCCCGCCTTCTCCGGTGCGCTTGATCTGGTTGAGGGCGATGTGTCCCAGAATGATGCCGAGCAGGCTGATGAAGAAGGACGAGACGAGCGAGGCAATCGCCAGGCCGTTCGTTCTGTTTGGCTGTGCCGGTGGATACATTTCCGGTCCGGCATTGCTTTGCGGATAGTTGCTGCTGG
>NZ_JBNHIC010000152.1:0-1292 GCF_059092905.1 Arthrobacter sp. B0427-1-12
TGATGGGTTTGAGGGTTGCGGGTTTCTTCGCGAGGGCGAGTGTTTCCAGGTCGGCGGTCAGGGCCAGGATTTGGCGTGAGAGCGCTGCGGGCTTGATGCGTTTGAAGGCGGCGTTCATCCGGATGGTGAGGTGTTTGCGCACGCTCGGGTGCCGGACGGCGCGCTGGTGGGGCGTGGCCGGCGCATCGTGCTTTCGGGTGACCTTCGCCCCGTGGCGCTGCTTTTCGATCAGTTTCTGCTGAGGCAGCAGGTAGTTGGTGAAGATCCGGTCCAGTTCCCAGATCTCGTTGAGTTTGGCCAGTTCCGCTTCGGTGTCGTAGCGCAGGTAGCCGACCAGTTCCCGGACCCTGGCCCAGTTCTTCTGCTCCACGTGGGCGCCGTCGTTCTTGTTGTAGGGCCGGGAGCGGGTGAACGTGATCCTGCGGGCGTGGCAGTAGGCCAGCAGGTGCTCGTTGATGAACTCGGACCCGTTGTCCGAATCGATGCCGATGATCGGGAAGGGGAAGACGTTCGTGACGTGCTCGAGGGCCTCGAAGACCCACTTGGCGGCCTTGTTCCGCACCGCCCGGTTCACCGTCCACCCGGTGGCGATGTCGGTCACCGTCAGGGTGAAGCAGAACTCGCCCGAGGCGTTGGACCCGTCGTGGCCGACCAGATCGATCTCCACAAACCCGGGCACCGCGTCGTCCCATTCGGCCCAGGTCCGGATCGGGATCTGGGACTTGAGCAGGGTGCCGGGCTTGGTATGCGACCGGCCCCGCGGCAGCATCCTGGCCCGCTCGGCGGCCAGCTTTCGGTCGATCGTGGCCGGGCTCATGGCCATCAGCAGCTGCGCCTGCGTGTCGGTGACATCCAGTTCCCCGTCCCGGCGCAGCAGCGGCACCAGCACCGGCAGCATCGGGGCCAGCAGCTTGCCGGCCGGGAACCGCAGCACGGCCCAGCACCTGATCAGACCCGGCAGCAGCTCCGGACCGTATACCGTTCTCCTGCCGGGCCTGGGCCGCATCGGCTTCAGGACCAGCGCCTGGCGCAGCGCGGCCCGGGCGTGATCGCGGTGCCAGCCGGTCAGCTCGACCAGCTCGTCCAGGATCCGGGTCTTGCCGGCCCGGTCAGCGCCCCGGTACGCCAGGGCCTTCTTCTTCGTCACAGCCTGCCGCTGGGCCATCGTCAGCTCCATAGAAACGGGCATAACCGGCATCGGCCGCCAACACCGGTCCACCACGCCGCCAGGCGGAGGATTTCAAATGAGGCAACGTATACCGCTACGCGGAGGTTTTCTATGAGTCAACGCG
>NZ_JBNHIC010000153.1:0-1291 GCF_059092905.1 Arthrobacter sp. B0427-1-12
TGTACGGTCCGGGGACATCCCTGACACTGTGTTGTCGGGAGATCGCTGACAGTCTATGCGGCTTCGGCGGTCTTGCGGGGACGGCCGCGTGTTTTGCCGCTGCCGTGGTAGGTGCCGACCGGTCCCAGGACGAGCTCACGGAGGATTTCTCCGGTGCCGTGGTGGCAGACCGTGACGTGCTCGGGTCCTTCGACGATGCGCACGTGTTGACCGGTGAAGGACTGGCCGACGTTGATCTTGCGTTTGCGGAAGTTCACGGAGCCGGCGGAAGAGACCTTCAGGATCCGCGGAGCCGTCCGCACGCGGCGTTTGTCTTCGGGTGAGGCCTTGCGGGAGATGCCGTAGACGGCCGCGGGAGTCTGCTGTTCCAGGGAGCGGTGGGGCCGTTCGTGGTTGTAGTGCCAGCGGAACCGGTCACACAGTGCCTGGAGCTCTTCGATTCCGGCCGCCGGGCCGTGGTCGGCATAGAACTCCTTGAAGGTGCGGTGATAGCGTTCGAGCTTGCCGCAGGTCTGCGGGTGCCGGGGCCGGGAGTTGAGCTGGCTGATGCCCAGGGCGGAGAGCTTTTCCTGGAACTGGACCGGCTTCTGGCCCTTGCGGGAGCGGAACTGCAGGCCGTTATCGCTGATCAGCTGCCGCGGGGCCCCGTGTTCGGTCACTGCCTTTTCCATGGCAGCCCAGGCCGCCTGGGCGGTGAAGCGGCGCACGGCGTGCGCACCGATGCAGAAGCGGGCATGGTCATCGAGCAGATCCACGATCCATGCCCGAGAGCCATCGGCCAGGGCAACCTGGGTGCCGTCGATCTGCCACAGATCGTTCGGAGCGTGCCGTTCAAACCGCTTCCAGGTTTTCGGGGTCCGGCGCGCCTGTGCCGTGACCAGTCCGTGGCGCTTGAGGACCCGATGAATGGTGGACACGGCCGGCGCCGGGTCCAGGCCGGCCTGGACGAGCTTGGTCCGCAGCACCCGCGCGCCCCAGCGCGGGTTGTCCACCCGCAGGCGTACCACCAGCGACTCGATCTCGTCGGCGGTTCTGGCCGGAGAGGTCGCAGGGCGCCGGGATCTGGGCTGCAGCCCGGCAGTTCCCTCCGCCCACAGACGGCGGCGGTACTCATAGAAGCTCTGCCGGGAAATGCCGTAGCGGCGGCACACCTCAGAAACCGGGATACCGTCCCGCACCGGCGCCAGCAGGATTTCCAGCCATCGGTCATTCACGCTCATCACTCTCATCTGTGCAAGAGTGTCAGGGATGTCCCGCTAACGAACTGTCACCCATGTGTCCGGACCGCACA
>NZ_JBNHIC010000154.1:0-1240 GCF_059092905.1 Arthrobacter sp. B0427-1-12
CCATCCGGGTGGACGGCGGACTCGTGTGGTCGGCATGACCACCGCTCGGGGCGACAACCAGCAATACAGCAGAATCTGATTCATCACAACCACTACCAGGAGGCAACTGATCATGCGATTCGGCGTATTCATCTCACCCGTCCACGAACCCACCGACGACCCGACTCTCTCGATTGAGCGTGACCTGCAGCTAGTCGAGGATCTCGACCGGCTCGGCTACGACGAGGTCTGGATGGGCGAGCACCACTCGACCGGTTGGGAGATCGTGGAATCGCCCGAGGTGTTCCTCGCAGCGGCGGCTCAACGCACCAGCAGGATCATGCTGGGCAGCGGTGTCGTCAGCCTGCCCAACCACAACCCGTTCAACTCGCTCACGCGCATGATCCTGGTCGATCACCTCTCGCGAGGTCGTGCGATCTTCGGCATCGGCCCGGGGTCGCTGGCGGCCGATACGATAACCTTCGGCAACGAACCTGGCGACACTCGTGACTTCCTCCTTGAGGGTGCTGGAGTTATCCAGCGACTGTTGGCCGGGGAATCGGTCACAAGCTACTCGTCCTGGTTCAAGCTCAACGACGCGCGGTTACAGATGTTTCCCTATCGCGGCCGCTCGATCGAAATGGCCGTCACCGCCGCAGTTTCGGCCTCGGGGCCGCGGACCGCGGGCCAAATGGGCGCCTCGATGCTGTCGCTGGCCGCCACGCAAGGTCCCGCCACGGAACTCCTCGCGCGACACTGGGAGATCTACAGCGACGAGTCCGAGAAAGCCGGGCACGTGCCCAACCGCGACACGTGGAGGCTGCTGGGCCCGATGTTTATCGCACCGACGCGCGACGAAGCCATCGCGGCCGTCACTCCCGGCCTGGATGCTTGGGTCTACTACATGCAGAACCTCAGCACACTGCCGTTCGCCGTGGACGGGAACGCCTCGACGCGCGACAAGATCGATCTGATTATCGAGTCCGGCCTGGCGGTCATCGGTACGCCCGATGACGCGGTTGCCCAGATTCGGCGGCTCGAGGAGGCGTCCGGTGGCTTTGGTACCTACCTCTTCTGGGCTAACGACTGGGCCTCGCCGGCTGACACGCTTCGCTCCTACGAGCTGTTCGCACGACAGGTGGCACCGCAGTTCCAAGGCCAGCTCGACGGGCTTAGGCGTGCTCAGGACCGGGCGTTTGCCAGCCAGAAAGAGGACAAGGAGACCGACGCGCGGATCAGGGCGAAGGCGACGGCGGAGTAC
>NZ_JBNHIC010000155.1:0-1217 GCF_059092905.1 Arthrobacter sp. B0427-1-12
GCCGCGATCAGCACTGCCGGATTCTGCGGTTCCCCGGCCGGACGGTAACGCCCTCCGCCTGCCTCCCTCCGTCTGCCTCCCTCGGCCTGTCTCGTCGGTTCCGCGGCGGCACGCGGACAGCCCTGCCCTGCGGGGATCCGATGCCCGGGGCCCGGTTCTAGGCGGCGGTGACGGTGAGGTGCGCGGCGGCGGTGGTGCTGTGGCCGCCGGGGCTGGATGGTCCGGCGGTGAGCAGGTAGGTTCCCGGGGCGGGCGGTTCAAGCAGCAGGTCGCAGCGGCCGCCGGGAGGCACTTCAACGACGGCGGTGACCAGCGGATGGGCGGTGGCCCAGGTGGGCGGGGCGGGCCCGGCCGGGTCGGAGGTGTCGCGCAGGGGCCGGCTGTCATGGGCGATCAGCTGCGCGATGGGCGCCGGGGCGGCGGCGGGGCCGGTGAAACGGGCGGTCACCGGGCGGGTGCAGGCGTTGAGCAGGCGCAGCAGCGTCGGCTTCTTCGGCCCCGGGACGAGGTTGGCGTCCAGGGCCGGCGGCAGGGGCTTGAGGTTTTCGGGGGAGTCGGCCGGCTGCCAGGCATAAACGCGCAGCAGTTCCTGCGGACCGGCCGTTTCCGTGCCGGTGTTTTCCGTCCCGGTGTTTGTCTTAACGGCGTCCTGCGGGGCGGTGATCAGGATGGCTTCGGTGCCGGGGTCGTATTCGGGCCCGTCCACGAAGGCCCGCCGGGATTCTTCACTGACGGGGAAGTCGGGGTGGGGGACCGGATCGATCACCAGCGCCCCGAGGGTATCCGGGCCGCCGGGCGGGCCGGGGCGGCAGCGGTAGAAATAGGTGCCGGCGGTGCCGGTGTCCGGGTCCCCCGGGATGCCGGGTTCGGGGACCCACCGGCCGGGGCGGCGGCGGGCAGCCTCGAAGGAGGTCACCGGCCGTGCGTGCCCGCTGCCGGCGTCCGGCCAGGGGACGGTGCGGACCGTGCGGCAGTCCTGCAGGGTCACGGGCACCGGTTCGCCTTCGGCCAGGCGCACCGGCGGCGCCGGCAACCCGGAGCGCCGGTCCCCGGAGTCAAAGGCCCCGCGTCCGGTGCCGCCGCTGCCCCCGCCGGCCGTCAGGGGTTCCGGTTCCGTCCCGTGCCCGGCAGCCGCCGCCGCGTCCTGACCCTGATTAACAAGCCCATGTACCCATGGTGCCCTCTTCCCTCTAGGCGGCACACCCCCATCCCGGGGA
>NZ_JBNHIC010000156.1:0-1212 GCF_059092905.1 Arthrobacter sp. B0427-1-12
CCCCCTCCCCCAATCCCATGGCTGGATTCTCCCCCGGACCCCGGACACAGGGAAGCCCCGAAGCGGTTTATGACAGCAGAAGCAACCGGAACCGGTCTCGCCTCCACGCCACCGATGCGGGCGGTCCACCAGCCCCACGGGGCGCAGCCGCACCCCGGGGATGTAAATACCGGCCCCGAGGTGCGGAAGCATCCCATCCCTGAGGCCAAAACGGCCAAAAGCACATACAAGCCCGAACAGCCGGCTGCAAGGACCTGCAGCACCGATAACAGCGCATCTGTAAACCGGCTACCCGGAGACCGGCGGCCACCTGAACGGCATATACCGTTCCCTGCAATGTGAAGCGCCTCCGGACCTCATGATGGGTTCCGGGGGCGCTACTCGGGGACTGTCTGCACCAGGACGGCCCCTGCCCTGTCTGGAAGCCGGCAGAGCCCCGATCCCGGTTCCGCCGGCGGACGCGGACATTACCGGGGCGGCTACCCGTCCAGTCCTTACCCATGGTTGGATTCTCCACCAACCGCCCCGCGGGAAGAGCAGCAGCACCGTCAGTGGAGCCTTCTTTGCGTTGGCTTGGACGCGGAGGGCGTCCCAGCGCAGGGAAAGCACCGCGTTTTTTATCGGGAGTCATTACCGGGCAACTGCATGGTGAAAAACCGGAAAACCCCCACGCCCATCAGCAGGAACCCGGCGACCCCCATCACCGCCAGCTGCGAGGCGATACCGATAATGAGCAGCACGAGCCCCATCACCGAAGCAAGTGCGGCCAGGAATACCCGGGTCCCAGACACGCCTGAACCGGGGGAAAGTTCACGGGCCAGCCCGGGATCCTCAGCCGTCAACTCGCGCTCGAGCTCCTCAAGCCGCCTGCGCTCTTCGTCCGACAGCGCCAATGGAACCTCCCAGGCGCCGCGCCGGTCCGGGATCCTCAGCAGGAAAGCTCCTTCACCCGGCCCGGAACCATTCGCGGTGCCTCATCCTTCTAGGTCAGGGCCGGTCCGGATTCCTCCGAGCCGGAGCGCTCCTTGAGGAATTCGTGGCACCGGGCCGCGCGTTCGGAATCCTGGGACATGATCTGCTCAAAGAATTCCGCGATGTCCTCGCGGCCGGCATTGCGGGCATCGCGCACATACTGGCCGTAGTCATGGCCGGCTTTGAGCGAGTGGTACTGCACGGATATCAGATCGTAGGACACATCATCAAAACCTGTTT
>NZ_JBNHIC010000157.1:0-1209 GCF_059092905.1 Arthrobacter sp. B0427-1-12
TGGGCCGCGTTCCCAGCGTTGAACTAAACTTCCACTCCGACGGCTTGCAGCTGGCTCTTGTGCATGGCCCTTCGGTAGGCGTATCCCGGGCCGGCCGTTGGGGCAGCCACTCAATGTCCATCAGCTGGTGTGATTCTCAGATTCCGATGATGCGGGGGACTGATGATTCTGGTCAGGGATATGGCGGGCGGGGCTGACGGGAAGCGCGGTGCCCGGGAACCGATGGGCACGGATAGTGACTGAGCTTCATGGCGACGGTGATCTGGCCGCAAAGCTTCGGGCCTGCCTGGGGCGCGGCCACCGGGATGGGGCTGTAGCCACGGTATGCCAGGGCGAGATGACGCGGGCGAGTTTTGGGGTCCCGCTCGATGCGGACTTCGAGATCGGTTCCGTCTCCAAGGGCATTACCGGGCTGTTGTATGCCGATGCGGTGGGACGGGGGGAGCTGGCTCCGACGACGACTCTGGGCGAGCTGCTGCCACTGGAAGCATGTGAGGCGGCGCGTGTGACGGTCGGATCCCTGAGTACCCACTCATCCGGTCTGCCGCGCCTGCCCCGGTCGGCCCGGCCCTTCCGGGGCACACTCTCGCTGTGGCTGCAGGGTGCAAATCCGTACGGGGAAAACCTTGACCAGCTGTTGGCCCAGGCACGCGCGGTAAGGCTTTCCGCACCCCGGCCTCGGTACTCAAACCTGGGATTCGAACTCCTCGGCCATGCCATCGCCAGTGCGGCAGGGTTGAAGTACCCGGACCTGCTTCGGAACCGGCTGGCTGAACCCCTGGGCCTCGGGTCCGTCTATGCCCCGGCCGCTTCCGACCAGCTCCGGCCCGCGGCTCTGGTTGGAAGGAGCCGCTCGGGAAAGCCCCGCGAACCCTGGACGGGTGAGGCGCTGGCCCCGGCCGGCGGCATCCGGGCATCGACCGGGGACATGGCCCGCCTCGTCGCGGCAATGCTGGACGGTTCGGCACCGGGCATCTCCGCCCTCGACCCGGTGGCAAGGTTCGCCGGAGCGGCCCGGATCGGGGCCGCGTGGATCACCCTTGAGATCAAAGGCCGCCGGATCACCTGGCACAACGGGGCAACCGGTGGGTTCCGCACCTGGGTCGGACTCGACCGTTCAAAGCGTACCGGCGTCGTGGTCATGTCCGCCTCATCGGTTCCGGTGGACCGCCACGGATTCACCATGCTGCAGGAGTTGGCCGCCACCGG
>NZ_JBNHIC010000158.1:0-1128 GCF_059092905.1 Arthrobacter sp. B0427-1-12
CGACGGGCTTAGGCGTGCTCAGGACCGGGCGTTTGCCAGCCAGAAAGAGGACAAGGAGACCGACGCGCGGATCAGGGCGAAGGCGACGGCGGAGTACGAGAAGACCCGCGCCGCCTCCATCCGTTAGCGCGACCGACGCTGCGAGGTGTCCGGGTTGAGTTCGTCTCAAGACTCGTTCGTCCCGCCGGCGACGTTGATTTGGCGCATCGAGCGTCACGACACGAAGGAGTAGGCACCATGGCAAGAGGACACCGGGCGGTTATCGCTGGGATCGGAGAAGCTCCGCTCACGCCGAGTGGGTCGGGGCGGGCGGTCGATACTATGACGGTCCAGGCCGCGCTGAACGCGTGCACCGACGCCGGCTTGTCACCGCATGACCTCGACGGCGCCGTGAAGTACACGTACGACACCTCGGTTAACACCTTCGCACTGCTGGCCACGCTCGGGGCCAAAGACCTGAATCTCGCGGTCGAGGTGCCCTTCGGCGGCGGGTCGTGCGCGGCGTTGATCGATGCCGCCCGCTCCGCGGTCGAGTCGGGTCAGGCCCGTGCGGTTGTCTGCTATCGCACTGTCAGCGGGGATGACTGGGTCAAGCAGCTGTCGACCGCAGACCCGCAGCGTCCCTACTACATGGACACGCCGTGGTACTTGCGTCCGCTGGGCTGGACCGGGTACCTGGGGATCTTCGCGGCGTTCTACAGTCAGTACGCCGCGCGCTATCCGATGAACCGCGAGGCGCTGTACGCGGCGGTCAATCAGATGCGCCGCAACGCAGCGCTGAACCGGCGCGCAGTCCATACCGGCCAGGTTTCGCGGGACGAGTACTTCGACGCGCCGCTGACCGTCGGCCCGTTCACCCGCTTCGACGAGTTTGCCCTGGCAGACACCAGTTGCGCCGTCGTGGTGGCGCGTGAGGATCTCGTCCGGGGCGCAGGGCTGCAGCCCGTTGAGATCATGGCGTCGGCCCAGTCGCACGGTCCGGACCCGCGTGCATACTTCGACTCAAGGGTGCTGACGTCGAACCTGGACAGCCCGTCCACCTGGGTGGCGAAGAAGCTGTACGAGCAGAGCGGGCTGACAGCCGGCCAGATTGACGTGGGCCTGGTCTACGACTGCACCAGCTTCACC
>NZ_JBNHIC010000159.1:0-1123 GCF_059092905.1 Arthrobacter sp. B0427-1-12
TCCTTGCGGGCAGAATGGGCTCGGAACGGTTTCAACCTGTCGGGAAGGACGCATCAGGTGGGCGCATGGATCGTGCGGGCCGGCAAGCGGGGCGAGAGGGACGACTGGTGCCTGATGAACGGGCTGGCCAGCGGCGGGTTCCATGAGGTCGGCGACCTGACGGCAGCCGGCACGCGGGAGCAGGTCCGTGAAGCGGTGAAACGCAGCTTCCCCCGAGCCTCGGTCGCCAGCCAGGCCGACTTCACCGGCCAGCTCTGGGCCCTTCGCAACACCATCGCGCCGGGCGATCTGATCGTGCTGCCCCTGAAGACGACGAAGAAGCTGGCTCTGGGCATCTGCACGGGAGGCTACACCTACCGGGGCGGGGAGCCCGACATGGACAGGCGGCACACCATCACCGTGGACTGGCGCCGCACCGACGTCTCCCGGGCCGGCATCAAGGATGACCTGCTCCACACCCTCAACGGAGCCATGACGGTTTTCCAGGCCACCAAAAACGACGCCGAGGCGCGGCTGCGGGCCGTCCTGGAGCACGGCACCGACCCGGGGCGGAACGGTGTACTGCCGGCATCCGCGGCACCGGACACAGCCGGGGAAGCCGCCACCATCGTGGACCCCATCCCGGTGCCCACACCGGAGGCGATCAGCGACCGGGTGCGCACCTACCTGATCGAGAATTTCGGGCAGCACAAGCTCACCCTCCTGATCGCTGACATTCTGCGGGCCGAAGGCTATGTGTGTGACGTGTCCCCGGAGGGCCCGGACTTCGGTGTCGACATCATCGCCGGGCGGGGTCCGCTCGGTCTGGATCCGCCGACCCTGATCGTCGAGGTGAAATCGGAGGCCTCCGAGATCGGGGCCCCGGTCGTGCGGGGTCTGCAGGGGGCCATGACTTCGAACAAGGCCGACCAGGCGTTGCTGGTTGCCTGGGCCGGCCTGAACCGCCAGGCCAAGACCGCGATCCGCACGGAACGGACCTCGATCCGGGTCTGGGAGTCCGATGACGTCCTGGAGCACCTGTTCCGCGTGTATGACCGGCTGCCTGATGAAACCCGGGCGGCTCTGCCGCTGAAGCGGGCCTGGGTGCTCGATGAAGAGGCAGGCTAAGCCTCCCGCCCCGAAA
>NZ_JBNHIC010000160.1:0-1078 GCF_059092905.1 Arthrobacter sp. B0427-1-12
CTGAAGGCCGGCAGGTGTATCCCGAGCCACAGGCTCACCGCGGTCTAAGGAACCATAGCTGCAGACCACGATTCCCTGCCTCTAGTGAACAAGCTGGCTGTATCCGGCTTGGCAGGAGCCTGCACCGGTTCGGGTTGGATGAGGTCGGTGAGCGGTCCGGCGGGCAGGTGGATCCAGCCCTCTTCGCGCGCTGCGAGGCGCTGCTCCCGGTCAGGAGGCAGGGTGGCGCGCAGGGCAGCGGCCCGGACCGTCAGTGATGCGATGACCGCGTCGAACAGGTCGTCCGAGGCGATCAACTGATCGCAGTACGCATCCAGGTCGAGCCAAGGTGCTGCCGCCGAGAGCTGGTCCAAGATATCCCTGCGGATGTCGGACTCCGGTGTTCCGCGGCCCTTGTATTTACGGGCGGAGATGCCCCACAGCCTGAGCGATGCGGCAGGGTAGACCTCGATGAGCCGGTCCGACCCGTCCCTGGCCTGAACTCCCCAGTCTTGAGCGATTTTGGCCTGGATGACCGCGCAGCGCATGGCCGGATGTGCCAGCCGATCCGCCGAGACACTCAAAGGAATCAGGCCTGTCCTGGTGGTGACGAACCGGTCCGTAATTCGGTAGACCAGTTCGCGGCGGCCCTCCAGCCCGTCATGGGAAAGGACCGCACCCGGATCAGCCCGGGCGTGGCCCTGAAGGAACGACAGGAAGGCCTGCGGCCAGCCCAAGGGACAGTCGATACCCGCCACATCTGATTCGGCGAACAGCTCCACGATGGCTTCGTCGGTAACGCCAAGCGACAAGTGGACAAGCCGAGCCCGGCCGTCGAGCCATTCAATGACGGCAGCTGCGGTCTTCTTCGGATCCGCAGCCAGATCAACACCCAGTGTCTTCACCCTGCCACTCTAACGACGGCAGGAAACCGGGCTGCTACAAGCAGATATCCCGAGACATATGCGCTGTTATCGGTGTTCTCCTGTGATCATCGGGTCCGGGGCGGATCCGGTCAGGGTTCCTTGTTGGCGGGGGGGTGCAGCTGGGCTTCCAGGCCGGCCAGGAGGATGGTGATTCCCTGGTCGAGTTCGGCGGC
>NZ_JBNHIC010000161.1:0-1075 GCF_059092905.1 Arthrobacter sp. B0427-1-12
TGCATAAGACCAGTCTTAACCACTGAGCGGACGAGTCCAGCAGGCGCGCCTTAAACTCCCCAAGTTACAGAAGCAATTTGTTCAGCGGCCTCCTAGTTCCTGCTGCTTGGTCACCGAAGCGTCGGCCGCGCGCCTTCAGGCCTTCGCCGTCCAGCCCGGATCCCGTCCGCTCAGGCCGACGGCGCGGTCCAGCAGCGGGGCGTCTTCCGGGACCTCGACGACGGGGCCGAACATGCCCTCGCGCCTGGACTGGTCTTCCGGCGGCCACAGCAGGTCGAAGGACGCCTGCGCGGTTGCCTCATCCACCGAGTACGGCTGGCCGGTGGCGCGGGCCAGGTCCCAGCCGTGCAGGACCAGCTCGTTCAGTGCCACGTGCCCGGCCACGGCGCCAGGCAGGTCCACACCGCCGGCCTGGGTGTCGCCGTCCCACGCCTCCGGGCTGCGCCAGGCCTCGACCAGTTCGTCGAGCCGCGCGGGAATCTGCTCGCGCCAGTCCTCCGGCAGGTTAGTTTCCAGGTCCTGCGGACTGGTCGCCGTCGTCGGACCGAAGTCCTTGCGTGCCGCGTCGCGGAAGGCCATGCTCAGTCCGAGTACGTGGAACAGGAGGTCCCGGACGTTGGCCTTCTCGCACGGCGTCGCGCTGCCGAGCTGCTCTTCGGTGATCCGGGGGAGGAGGGCGACGACGGCCTGGGCCGCTGGCTGGAGGTCATAGATGGCGGACATGGTCCTATTCCACCAGCCCGGGTCCAGACCGTCCAGAGCGCCGGGGCAGCGCCGGGCCCGCCGCCGGGGAATGCAGCATCAACCGCGCTAATTAACTAACAGAGCTACTACTTGCGGAGGATTAACCAGGAAATCACGTATTCCTGTGGCTTGATTACCGTTGCCCGGGGATGGGATTGTTAAGCATCGAAGTTCGGGGAACGTCTTGTTGGGGGACGGGGCGTTCCCCGGACACGATTAAAGGTTTGGCTCGCAAATGCCACCATCCAGGCTCCTTCGGGGGAGGAGAGCCAGTACCTGGCACCGTACGCCGGTTCGGCCATCGGCCAGCACTGGATGTACGGCGGCAAGC
>NZ_JBNHIC010000162.1:0-1050 GCF_059092905.1 Arthrobacter sp. B0427-1-12
CGCCTGCCAGCCGCGTCCGGGCCGGAAGAAAATGGTTGCGGAGCCGGCAGTCTGGGGAACCACGCGGGTCACCACGCCGCGCAGCTGACGGGTGGAGAACACGGGGTTGAACAGGGACGCAAAATCTTCCGGGGCCAGTGGAGTGGTCAACATCGATGCCGCCCGCCTAAGCCTGCTCATGCACTCATCCTGATACCGCGTCCACCCATACTTCTCCTACGCATCACCATCGCCCGTGTGCAGCACCGCGGAGCAAAACCGACCAAAACCAAACCATAAGGTTACTGATCATTCTTCCTCGGGTCTAATTGCGGATCCGGGCAGGATCTACATGTTCATGGAGGGCCTGAACATGCCGCAGACCGCTGCCGTTGGGCAGGTGCACGGCAGCGATGCCCCACAGCTACTCGCCTGGATTCGGGGAGCAACGGGAGGCTGCCGCGGTGGATTGATTGGGCTGCGGCATCGTCCCGGAGCCGTGATTGCTGCATCGATGATGAGTTTTGGATGCGGTACCCCACACGGAACGTGCGCTTTTCGACCGATGGTTCTGCCCTAGGGGGTTCGCTGTACGATCCGGTACACCGTGCTGCGGGCGACCTTGAAGAGCTCGGCGATCTCGGCGGTGGTGTGGTGTCCTCCCTTATAGAGGGAGACAAGGTGGGCTTCCTGGCTCTTGGAGAGTTTGGGCTGTTTGCCGCGCAGCCGGCCCTTGGCCTTGGCGACCTCAAAGGCGACTTGACGAGATTTCAGGGAGTGGTTATATTTTTTCCTCGTAAGAAAAAGAGAACGGAAGTTCCCCCGCTTGAAGTAGCTGTAGTCGCCTGTTTAGGGGGAAGCACCGTTGCAGTAATACCTGGTCGTCGGACAGCTTGAGACGGCCAGAGCAACACCAGTAACACCTGGCCGTCGGACAGCTTGAGACGGCCAGAGCAACACCAGTAACACCTGGTCGTCGGACAGCTTGAGACGGCCAGAGCAACACCAGTAACACCTGGTCGTCGGACAGCTTGAGACGGCCAGAGCAACACCAGTAACACCTGGTCGTCG
>NZ_JBNHIC010000163.1:0-1048 GCF_059092905.1 Arthrobacter sp. B0427-1-12
TTCAAAGGAGAATCATGTCCCTGACCACTGACGCCCGCAATGCCACGAATGTTTCGGAGCTGGAGCGCCTCAAGGTCCTGCACAACGGCCAGAAGCAGCAGCTGACCTTCTCCGACGCCGAGTTCGAACGCCGCCTGGCCGGCCTGCGCCAGATCATGGCCGCCAAGGAACTCGACGCGGTCATCCTGACCAGCTACCACGGCATCAAGTACTACTCCGACTTCCTGTACACCACGTTCGGCCGCAACTACGCCCTGGTCGTCACCGCCGAGGACTCGGTCACGGTCACCGCGAACATCGACGCCGGCATGCCGTGGCGCACCAGCTACGGCGAGAACATCGTCTACACCGACTGGAAGCGCGACAACTTCTACTTCGGCCTGCAGGAGGCCCTGCGCCAGCGCGGCATCAAGGCCCGCCGCCTCGGCGTCGAGGACGACGCCCTGCCGGTGCTGACCCGCCAGCGCATCCAGGCCGCGTTCGAGACCGCCGAACTCCTCGACGTCTCCCAGGACGCCATGCGCCAGCGCATGATCAAGTCCGCCGAGGAGATCGAGGTCATCAAGCACGGCGCCCGGATCGGGGACCTGGGCGGGGAGGCCATCAAGGCCGCCATCCGCGAGGGCATCACCGAATACGAGGTCGCCCTGATCGGCACCGAGGCCATGGTCCACGAAATCGCCCGCACCTTCCCGCACCGCGAAGTCCGCGACACCTGGGTCTGGTTCCAGTCCGGCATCAACACCGACGGCGCGCACAACTGGGCCACCACCCGCAGGCTGCAGCGCGGGGACATCCTGTCGCTGAACTGCTTCCCGATGACCTCCGGCTACTACACCGCCCTGGAGCGCACCATGTTCCTGGGCCAGCCGGACGAGGAGAGCCTGCGCCTGTGGAACATCAACGTCGAGGTCCACCGCCGCGGCCTGGAACTGATCAAGCCCGGCGCCGTGTGCAAGGACATCGCCGCGGAACTGAACGAGATCTACATCTCCCACGGCCTGCTCCCGAACCGCACGTTCGGCTACGGCCACTCCTTCGGCGTGCT
>NZ_JBNHIC010000164.1:0-1028 GCF_059092905.1 Arthrobacter sp. B0427-1-12
TCAGGCGGCGGCCATGGCTTTGTGCAGGAATTTGTTCAGGATGTTGCCGGCGGCGCGGACGGAGGCCTGCGGGGTGCTTTTGTGCTGGTTGGTGTGGCTGAGCTGTTCGTGCAGGTAGAGCAGGGCGGAGAGGGCGTCGGAGAGTTCCCCGTCGGCGTCGGCGGTGGCGTTGAGCAGCCGGGCGTGCGCGGCGCGCAGGGCCGGGCCGGGGGCGCAGCCGAGTTCGTGGTGCAGGGTGCGGCGGCATTTTTCGTAGGCCTGCAGGCCTTCGGCGTAGCGGCCGGCGGCCTCCATGGCCAGGATCAGGGCGGTCCAGGCCCGTTCGTTGAGCTGGTCGGCGGCCAGGGCGTCCCTGGCCCAGACGATCGCTTCGTCGGCGTGGCCGAGGCCGAGGGCGGTTTCGGCGGCGGCCACGGTGGCGGCGGTGACGCGGGCGGCGTGGGCGGCGCGTTCGGTGCCGGCCCATTCGGGGGTCAGTTCGTCCCCGAGCAGCGGTTCGCCGGCCAGTTCCAGGGCCTGGCACAGCAGCGGGTAGGCGGCCTCGGGGGCGGCCGCCTCGGCGGCGCGCAGCAGGGCGTCGAAGCGGTCCAGGTCCAGGTCCAGCAGGGTGCGGTCGATCAGGTAGCCGCCGGTGGCGGTGCGCAGGGGTCCGGTTTTGGCGTGGCCGGGCTGGATGTTGCGGCGCAGCACGGACACGTAGGATTCGAGGGTGGGCAGGGCCTCGGCCGGGGCGTTGCCGGCCCAGAGCAGTTCGATCAGCCGGTCCTTGGAGACCGGGGTGCCGCGGTGCAGCAGCAGGATCTCCAGGATCTGGCGGGGCTTGGGTCCGCCGAGGCTGTGGGCGCTCAGTTCGGTGTCTCCGCGCCGGATGTGCAGGCTGCCGATCAGCCGGACGGTGATCGGCTGCGGCGGTGTCTGTGCTGCTGGCTTTTCCATGATGTCCCCCCTCAAGGAATCTTGATGTTTCAATCATGGCGCCTGCAAACAACCGCCCAAAGCCCCGCGTGGGGTGGACCCCCACCCCCAAA
>NZ_JBNHIC010000165.1:0-990 GCF_059092905.1 Arthrobacter sp. B0427-1-12
GTTCTTGCCGCCGAGGCCCTGCGGCAGACCGGCGCCTGGGGCGAGCATATTGGCGGACAGGCCCTCATCGAGGCGCTGCCGTGCTCTGACGTGCAGCTGCTCGTGAACGACGTGCTGGTTCCCTGCGCGGCCATCGGAGAGGAGGCGGTCGATTTTTCGGCCGATGGAAAATCCTCGTTCTATCCCTCCAGAATCATCTGGATCTTCGCCGGAGACGGACCACCGGCCCAACGCCTCCGGGTTTTTGAAAAACAGCTCGATGAACGGCTCGGCCGCATTCTGACCAGCTCCTTCGAAGACATCGCCCGTGCCGCCGCCCGGTGCATCGAGGACGAGGTCCTCAATTACCTTGAAGTCAAGCTCCTTGAGCGGGACTGGCCGCAGCCAAGCGACCGGGATAAAGCCTGGGTCCGTCAGCTGGTCAATGAGCACTGGGGCCGGCTGGATCTGGCAGCGTTCTGCACCTTGATCGAAGCGGCGTTCCGCAAAGCGGGCAAGGCCAGGCTGCGACAGAACAGGATCGGCCTACAGCCGGTGACCAGTTACCTTGTCTGTGGGTTCTACACCGCCATCGAACAGACCGTCACCGGCCGGTCGGGGCCGCGCACCTATGAGAAACCGGCAGATCTGGACTATCTGCCCCGCACAGTGGCCGTCTTCGGGTCCGTCCTCAGACTCGACATCCTCCACGCCCGCCCCGAAGACATTGAGCTGCGGCGCCCCGCAGCCGCAAATGGGGACCTGCGGACCCGCATCCTGCATGTCATCGAGGTCCTCCAGCCCGATCTCAGTGACGAGCACTCTGAACTGCTGAACAGGTTCGCTGAGGTCTACTGCCGAAACGCGCTGGCCATGAACGACAGCGATGCCTTTACCGCCGCCTGCAACGGCCTGGCCTACCTGACCGGCGCGGTTCCGGCCCCGGTGCTCACTGAACTGCGCAAGGCCCTGACCGCCATACGCAACGCTGCAGCACAGCGGTAACCGGCC
>NZ_JBNHIC010000166.1:0-967 GCF_059092905.1 Arthrobacter sp. B0427-1-12
ATTCATCGGCGAGGTGGAAGAGGTCGGCCCCTCGGTGCAGAACCTCAAACGCGGCGACCGCGTCATGGTCCCGTTCAACATCTACTGCGGTTCCTGCTATTTCTGTGCCCGTGGGCTGTACTCCAACTGCCATAACGTGAATGCCAATGCGACGGCGGTCGGCGGCATCTACGGCTACTCGCACACCTGCGGCGGCTACGACGGCGGCCAGGCCGAATTCGTGCGGGTCCCGTTTGCCGACGTCGGGCCGTCCATCATTCCGGACTGGATGGATGAGGAGGATGCCCTGCTGCTCACCGATGCCCTGGCCACCGGATACTTCGGCGCCCAGCTCGGGGACATCGCCGAGGGCGACACCGTGGTGGTGTTCGGCGCCGGCCCGGTGGGGCTGTTCGCCGCCAAGTCCGCCTGGCTGATGGGCGCCGGACGCGTCATCGTCATCGACCACCTGCAGTACCGGCTCGAGAAGGCAGCCACGTTTGCCCACGCCGAGACGTACAACTTCGCCGAGTACGACGACATCGTGGTGCACCTGAAGAAAGTCACTGACTACCTCGGGGCCGACGTCGTTATCGACGCGGTGGGCGCCGAGGCCGACGGCAACCTCACCCAGCACGTGACCTCCGCCAAATTGAAGCTGCAGGGCGGCTCCCCGGTGGCCCTGAACTGGGCCATCGACTCGGTCCGCAAGGGCGGCACCGTCTCAGTCATGGGTGCCTACGGACCCATCTTCAGCGCCGTGAAGTTCGGCGACGCGGTGAACAAGGGCCTGACCCTGCGCATGAACCAGTGCCCGGTCAAACGCCAGTGGCCGCGCCTGTTCGAACACATCCGCAACGGCTACCTCAAGCCCAGCGACATCGTGACCCACAGGATCCCGCTGGAGCACATCGCCGAGGGATACCACATCTTCTCAGCGAAGCTCGACAACTGCATCAAGCCGCTCATCGTCCCGAACGCAGGCTGA
>NZ_JBNHIC010000167.1:0-962 GCF_059092905.1 Arthrobacter sp. B0427-1-12
TCTACGTCACCGCTCTCGCACTGGCCGTCGCCCGGTTATGGCCGGACGTTCTCAGCAACGCTGTCGATCCCGGCTGGGTGCCCACCAGGATGGGCGGTCCGAACGCTCCGGACGACCTGCGGCTGGGCTACCTCACCCAGGAATGGCTCGCTACCAGCGAGGACCCGCAGGCACGCACGAGTGGCGGCTATTGGCACCATCAGCACCGGCAGGAAGCACACCGGGCCGCTTACGACCACCGGCTGCAGACCGAGCTGGTGAACCACCTGGCCCACATCACCGGAGAGCGCCTTACCTAAACCTCATTTCGTGCGGAACCGCCGCACGAGGATGCCTAGCCGTGCGGGCAGCTATGCGGCCGGTGTCCGGTTCCATTCCAAGTCCGGCGGAGGCACCTGCTGGTCCTACTGGATGCGCAGCACCGATGACGGTCTTGGCCCCAAGCCTGTTGAGGCCATCGCGGAGCACGAAATCCATCCCGGCGACGCCGATGTGGACTATATTCCTGACGCTCTACGGGGCCTCCTGCCGCTGACCGGCACACACCGCGGACAGCGGCCGGCGCTTACACCCAAGCTCCCCGCACGGCTGAGAGCCACCGAACATATGCGCTGTTATCGGCGGGTTGGAACGGTGGGTGCGGGCGGTTCGGTGGAAGCGGGGAGTCCTTGTCGGGGCCGTTCCTCCCGTCCTAGGGTGGGAGAGGTGCGCCCGCGGGGTAGGTTTCCGATGGGGGAGCCGGCGGTGCGGCCGCGAAGGATAAACAGTATGGCAACAGGCATCGTGAAGTGGTTCAACGCCGAAAAGGGTTTCGGTTTCATCACCCAGGATGACGGCGGGCCGGATGTGTTCGCGTACTTCAGGCAGATCGCCGCCAGCGGCTACCGCTCCCTGGAGGAAAACCAGCGGGTCGAATTCGACGTCGTTCAGGGCCAGAAGGGCCTGCAGGCCGAAAACATCCG
>NZ_JBNHIC010000168.1:0-944 GCF_059092905.1 Arthrobacter sp. B0427-1-12
GGTGGGCAATTCTTCAAACGGTGCGGCGGGTCTGCCCGTCGCTGTTGCGCGGTGTGTGCCGGCACCGGCAATACGAAAGTACGGGCCGGGACCCTGAAACCGTGATGCCGGCGTCCCTGCCGGAGGTTAGATTAAACGGCGGCGGGGCACCGTTTGAGGTGCGCCGCCGTTCGTCAGGTTCCTGCGTCCGGTGCCCGGATCACCCGGTCCATGGGGGGAGGAAGCCTTGTTATTCGTCGGACCCGTGCCGGCTTCCGGCCTTAGCCAGACCGCGGGCGATCATGTAACCGATGGTCAACCACGTGATGTACTGCATCGCCTGGTTGGCATCGAACGGATCACCGCCATTCTCATCGCCGTTCTCCCCCACCACTATCGCGGTGATGATCGTGCCCAGGACCGCGGCGAGGTAAACGATGAGTTCGGTGGTCTTCACCGCGGCCTTGGTCTCGGCCAGCCGGTGGTGTGGGGTGTGCTCGTTGCGGGGTGCTGCCATGATGACTCCTGAAGTTTGGGGGGGCCGTACCGGCCATGCATCCGGGGAAACGCGCTGCCCAGCCCATCGCGCTACACTGTAGAATTTACCCTTAGACATCGATGATGGCAAGCATGCTTACCTTCCCGGCGGGCCTGCCTTCCTGACTGTCCAGGCTGTGCAGATCCCCGACCCAAGAGACGACCAACCCCATGTCCAAGCATCCCGACGGCACGGCTCCCGGCCCGCCTCCGGACGGTGTTCCCGTTCCCCGCACACCGGCCCGGCGGCCCCGCCTGAACCGGGACCTCGTTCTGGCCACCGCGCTTCGTCTCATCGACGCGGAGGGTCTGGACGCGCTGACCATGCGCCGGCTTGGACAGGAACTGGGCCGTGACCCGATGGCGCTCTACCGTTACGCGGACAACCGGGCCGCGCTGCTGGACGGCGTCGCGGAACTTGTCCTCAG
>NZ_JBNHIC010000169.1:0-920 GCF_059092905.1 Arthrobacter sp. B0427-1-12
GTTGCCGGCCTGATTCTGCTGGTGCTGCCGATCATCTTGATGGCCCATTGCCAGGACCGGGCCACGCCTGCGGTACTTCGGCTTCGAGCGCAGTCAATCCTGGGCCGGCCCTGTTCACCGCGGCCGCCGGCGGAGGACCCCTGACCGCCATGGCCGGTGACGCCCGGATCATCCGGCCGCGGGCGAACGCGCAGGAACCGGAAGGGCCGGCACCGGCAGCGCAACCGGTCCCGCTGAACGGGGGGCAGTTACCCTGCTCGCGCCATGTTGCCCGGTTCAGGCGGACAGCCGCCCGGACAGCTTCAGCCGATGACGGCCAAGGCTTCGGGCACCGACTCCACCAATACATCCGACGCGGCACCGACGGTCATGATTTCGCCGTCGGTCTGGACCGGGATGCTGTCCGTCGTGCTGAACGCGTAGCGGCTGACGCTGGGCTGTTCGCCCAGGCCCACCGTCACCGCGCGGAGGGTCATCAGTGCCATGCGCCACTTGCCGGCATGCGGCAGCATCACCACTTCGAACTTCCCGTCCGCTGGATCGCCGGACTCGCTGAGCCTGCCGTATTTGGCCATATCCGGGATATTGGCAAGCACCAGGCTGTCCAGCGTCGCCCGGGCGCCGTCGGCCCGGGCGATCTCGAAGGGCCGCAGTCCGGCGACCGTGCGGGCTACCGAGACGAGCTCCTTGAGTGCGCCCTTCTGGCCCTTTTCGATCCCGATGGCCATCAGCGGGGTCAGGCCGAACCCGATATAGGAGTGTGCGTAGCGCGACCACTGCTGCGGCCCGCCGCCGACCCGCAGCCTCAGCAGGTCGATCCGCCGGATCTCGCCCCCGGTGATCGCTTCGATCAGAAGCTGGCGCCCGGTGCTGCGGCGGTGGTCGTTGGCGTTACCTCCGGCCATCACGGCGCAGACTGC
>NZ_JBNHIC010000170.1:0-868 GCF_059092905.1 Arthrobacter sp. B0427-1-12
GGCTCTGTCGCACTTTCGGTGGTGGTTGGGTGGGCGTCCGTCAGCCGAGGAGGATGCGGTGGCGGAGCAGGGTGAAGCCGGCACGTCCGTACATCTGACGCTTGAGCATTTTGGTCCGGGTGTTGACGCCTTCGGTTCTGCCGTTGTGGTGCGGCTTGGTGAGCGCGGCGATGACGGCGTCGTGGTCCTGCTCGAGTCCGTGGGCGAAGGAGTGCACGTGCGGCAGGTCGGCAGACCGGGTGGCGCGGATCCACGTCTCGAGCCTGGCCGGGTTAGTTTCGTCAGGCTTCAGGAGGCCGGCGAAATCCCGGATCAGGCCGCAGAGAGCGGTCATCTCCGGGCATGAGGCGGCGAGCTGATCAAGACGCTCGCTCTGCCGATCGGTCAGATTCTCCGGCCTGGTCAGCAGCAGTCGGGTCGCACGGCGAGGCGACAGATGCGCCCGGTCCTCATCGGCTCGGCCCTGGTTCAGATAACGATGCAGCAGGTTCGCGCTGCCGGGATAGCCGAGCTCACGAATCTCCTCCAGCAGCTGCGTGACCGGCGCCCCGGGCTCTTCGGCTCGCCGGCGCCGCAGATAATCGCGATAGGGTTCCACGAGCGTAGGCCGGTACTGCGGAACACGTCGAAGGCGTTCCGGCTCGCTCGCGCGGGCGTAGCGCTTGACCGTGTTCAGACCCAGGTTCAACCGCCGGCAGCAGTCCAGCAGCCCGACGTCCTGATCGAGCAACTCATGCACCTGCCGCCAGCGCTCGGCTGTCGTGCGAGCCCGGGGGCCGTCCTGCAGACCTGTTGCGCCGGCCCAGCACGTCGAGTGGGCGGCGACCTCCTTGGCGGCGGCTTCGGCCAGGCCATGCCACAGGTGCCA
>NZ_JBNHIC010000171.1:0-864 GCF_059092905.1 Arthrobacter sp. B0427-1-12
AGCGGCGGCTGCACGGCATCGAGGACATTGCGCAGGTGGAGCGTGCCTGCCTGGAGCCCAACGGCATGATCAGCGTCGTCCGCCGGGACCGTGGCGGAACCGAACCGGTGCAGCCCCCCGAAGCCCTGTAGCTGTTCTTTCGGCCGCGGTGCCGCGGCAACCGAACCGCACTCCAGCCACCGGAGCGAACCGGCGGCCCCATCACGGGATGCAGGACTGCCCGGGCCGGCAGTAAAGGGCAGATCGGGCGGAAAAACCGGCCGGAAAGACGATAAGCGGCAGGAACCGCATGGCGGCTCCGTCCAATCCGCGTCTAATACGATCCGCCTGAAAGCCCCATCGTCATATGCGCTGTTATCGGCATACGGGAGTTGCTTAGGCGGAGGTGCCGGGGAAGAAGCCTCTGCAACGGGGCATACCCCTACCCTAGATATTGCGAACTTTCGGGTAGGGATATCACCCTGAAGTCGCAAGCGCTACCACAACAACAAACATGACGAGACCTACGATGACCCCTGCAAAGACGAGCGGAAATATTCCCCCGGGGCGTTCCCTGCCGGAGTTCATAATCCGAGGTTCACGCGAATTGGCTTGTGAAGGTTTCTGTTGTTGATTAGCAGGCTGGGAGACTCTCGGAGTTAGCAGGATCTCGCTGCCTGAAACTTCCCTAACTCGGTAACCGGCTTGATCGAGTTTCCGCTTGGCATCCTCGGGGTTGTCGAGGCATTCCCAGGTCTCGGGGTCGCCGTAGTACTCGCCGAAAATCGGAATCTTCTATATCTCGTCAAGCCGCGTTCGGGATCGCATTGTCAGGGGCGTGTAGAGCGTTGAGGGTGCGGTAGAGGCGGCGGGCGAGGTAGCGCT
>NZ_JBNHIC010000172.1:0-864 GCF_059092905.1 Arthrobacter sp. B0427-1-12
TCGACCTGGACGCGTTCGTCACCGAACGCATCAGCATCGACCAGATCGAGGAAGCCTTCCACAAGATGCACGAAGGCAAGGTCCTGCGCTCCGTGGTCGAGCTGTAAGGGGGCGGAACTGTAATGACTGCTTCCATTGAGAAGGTCGTCACGTCCGGAACGTTTTCGCTCGACGGCGGCACCTGGGATGTGGACAACAATGTCTGGATCGTCGGGGATGAGTCCGAGGTCGTCGTGATCGATCCGGCCCACGACCCGGCCGCGATCGCCGAGCGGGTGGCCGGCCGGAAGGTCAAGGCCATCCTGCTCACCCACGGCCACGACGACCACATCCGCTACGCGGGCCAGTTCCGGGAACTGGTGGGCGCGCCGGTCTATTTGCACCCGGCCGACCGGATGCTCTGGGACGCCGTGTTCCCGGATGAGGCGCCGGATGCGAAGATCGCCGACGGGGACGTCTTCCAGGTCGCCGACACCGAGCTGCAGGCTATCCACACCCCCGGCCACTCGCCGGGCTCCACCGTGTTCTATGTCCCCGGGCTGGACACTGTCTTTTCCGGCGATACGCTGTTCAACGGCGGCCCCGGCGCCACCGGCCGCTCCTACAGCGACTTCGATACCATCATCGACTCCATCCGGAACCGGCTGCTGACCCTGCCGGAGGACACAACGGTGCACACCGGCCATGGGGAATCAACCACCATCGGCGCCGAAGCACCCCACCTGCAGGAATGGATCAACCGCGGCCACTAGAACCGCCGGAGTAACGAGGGAAACCGTGGATTTTGTGAGGCGGAGTGCGCCGGTTGCGGACATTGACGAGAGTGAGCTTGAGGTTCATGAGCCGAAGAGGGCCGCGGCCGGT
>NZ_JBNHIC010000173.1:0-863 GCF_059092905.1 Arthrobacter sp. B0427-1-12
TTCCAGGGCCACGCGTCTCCGGGCATGTACGCCCGTGCCTACCTTGAGGGGCGGCTGAGCGAGGAGGACCTGGACGGTTTCCGGCAGGAGAAGTCCAAGGAGGGGCACGCCCTGTCCTCCTACCCGCACCCCCGGATGATGCCGGAGTTCTGGGAGTTCCCGACGGTCTCGATGGGCATCGGCCCGATGAATGCGATTTACCAGGCCCAGTCCAACAGGTACCTGCACAACCGCGGTCTCAAGGACACCTCCGAGCAGCACGTGTGGGCGTTCCTGGGCGACGGCGAGATGGACGAGCCCGAAAGCCGCGGGCTGCTGCAGCTGGCCGCCAACGATAACCTGGACAACCTGACCTTCGTGGTCAACTGCAACCTGCAGCGCCTGGACGGGCCGGTGCGCGGCAACGGCAAGATCATGCAGGAGCTGGAGGCGTTCTTCCGCGGCGCCGGCTGGAACGTGATCAAGGTCGTCTGGGGCCGCGAGTGGGACGATCTGCTGGCCAAGGACCATGACGGCTCGCTCGTGAAGATCATGAACGAGACCCTGGACGGGGACTACCAGACCTACAAGGCCGAATCCGGCGGGTTCGTCCGGGAACACTTCTTCGGCAGGACCCCCCAGACCAAGGAGATGGTCGCGGAGCTGACCGACGAGCAGATCTGGAACCTCAAGCGCGGCGGCCACGACTACCGCAAGGTCTACGCCGCCTACAAGGCCGCGATGGAATTCAAGGGCAAGCCGACGGTCATCCTGGCCATGACCGTCAAGGGCTACGGTCTGGGCACGCACTTCGAGGGCCGCAACGCCACCCACCAGATGAAGAAGCTCACGCTCGAGGACCTGAAGAAGTTCCGCGACCACCT
>NZ_JBNHIC010000174.1:0-854 GCF_059092905.1 Arthrobacter sp. B0427-1-12
GAGAATCCGGGCCTCGCGGTGCCGGATCAGCGCCCGGCGGGCCCTGGACAAGGCAGCCGGGATCGGCGCAGCGCGGAGCCGACGGTCACCTGACCCTGCCGCTGGAGCAGGCTGCCGAGGGTGACAAGGCGATGGATGAGCGCCGGGCCACGAAGGTGCTCCTCACGCTGCGAGCCGTCCACTGAAGGTGACGAATACGGCTGTTTCGACACTCGATCGAGGCAGCGGCCAGACTGCACCCAGTGCAGGAGCCCATAATGGGGCTGGACCCATACTTCACCAGCGGCGGCAACATCAGGCAATCGCCGTAGCGAGGGAGGACTGATGGCGCGCATTTTTATCACCGGCTCCACCGACGGGCTCGGACGGGCCGCCGCGCAGTCCCTCCTGGGCAACGGCCACCATGTTGTCGTGCACGCACGCAGCGCCGGCCGTCTGGCCGCGGTACAGGATCTCCTCGACTGCGGCGCGCTAAGTGTGGTCGGTGACCTGTCAGACATCGGGAAAACGCGCGACGTCGCCGACCAAGTGAACCGACTCGGTCCGATGGATGCCGTGGTCCACAACGCCGGCGTGCTCAACGGTCCGCATGTCTTTGGGGTCAACGTCGTCGCACCCTACCTGCTCACCGCCCTCATCCCCCGCCCGCACCGGCTGATCTACCTCAGCAGCGGCCTACACCGCGGCGGCCGCGCCGACCTGACCGGCCTGGGCCGCAGCGGCGGGGCACAAAGCGTGTCCTACTCGGACAGCAAGCTCTACGTCACCGCTCTCGCACTGGCCGTCGCCCGGTTATGGCCGGACGTTCTCAGCAACGCTGTCGATCCCGGCTGGGTGCCCACCAGGATGGGCGG
>NZ_JBNHIC010000175.1:0-849 GCF_059092905.1 Arthrobacter sp. B0427-1-12
GTCTGTCAGGGGCGGGACCGGCCGATTTTCCTGATCTGGCTCAGCGGCAGGCCGGAGGCTGCGGCCAGTTCCCGCGGCGGGATTCCCTGGGCCAGCCCTTCCCGGATCCGATCATGTAGGTCGGCTTCGGTATTGTCGAAGTGAAACTGAACCGATTCCTTATCGGCTGCAGCCACACGCACCCTCACAATCCGCGGGTCCATTTTTCGTCCTTTCGGTGACCGGCATGTCACTGTCTGCAAGCCCCGGCCCCCTGGTGCCGGACAGCCCCGGCCCCCGCAGCCTTCGCAAAGGTGCCGGTGTTCAGTCACTATGAACGGTGCGGATGAAAACACCATGAGAAACCCCTGAGGAAATTCTCATCCACCCCGCTCCACGCGGCCTGCCCCCTCCAAAAGCGGTACGGGCCCGGCGACGCCCCGACCGTCCGGGTTTCGCACGTGCTAAGTCCCCGGCTCGAGCCAGATGCGGCCGGCAGGGAAGGCCGCCGGGGAAAGTCAAAAGGCCCCTTCGCCTCTCACTCTTGGGGGAAAGCGAGAGGCGAAGGGACCCTTTGGAGTATGGCAGGGCAGTTGAGGGGGCAGCCGGGGTGAACTGATATCACACATAGCGATCCGGTTACCGGGTGTCCTACACCCTGCCGGCCTCCGTGGCTTTGAGGCCGGTGGTTTCGCTCGCGTCTTGCCGCCCGGGGTGATGCATGTACCGGGTACTCAGGTGCTTCCCGTTCGGGTATTGGACGGTGGACCGGCAGGGGACGGGTGCGTCGAAGAAGCCCGTTGCTACGTCGAGAAGCAGTCCTAGACAGGCTGATCCCTCCATACAACCGACGTATGCGCAGTTATCGGC
>NZ_JBNHIC010000176.1:0-847 GCF_059092905.1 Arthrobacter sp. B0427-1-12
CGGGGTCCGGGGGAGAATCCAGCCATGGGATTGGGGGAGGGGGCCCGCTATGATCCGGTGCGCGCGGCAGCGGCGTTCTGTGATCTGCTGGCCGTCTGGAACCGCTACCCGCACACGGAACCGGCCCGCACGGTACTGATGGAGTCCCTGCGCTGGTTCATTTCGCCGCTGTCGGGCTGGGGAACCGACCGGGGGCTGCAGCTGGCCCGGGAAACCATCACGGCGCTGGGCTCACCGGTCTTGGATCTCCGGGCCGAACCGGCTTCGGACCCGGATATCTGCCATGTCCGGGTCCCGGAGCGGTCTGTGGGCGAGCATGCATTCGAGGAGGCCGCTGCGGGCGTGGTTTTGACCCTGGTCAGATGCGCCGACGGCCGCTGGCGCATCCACGGCATCGGCGAACCCGTCCCGGCACCGGACGTGCCGCGCCCGGGCTAAGGCGCATCCGGCAAACGGCGCCGGCCGCACAGCGCGCTTCGGGGCGGCGGGCCCCTGTGCGGCCGGATCCGGTCCTAGGGTCCGGTCCGTTCCATGTCCTCGACCTCTTGCAGCGGCAGGCCGGAGGCGGCGGCCAGATCCGGTGCCGGGACACCGGCGGCCAGCCCTGCCCGGACCGCGTCCTGCAGGAGGGCATCGGCGCGGTCCAGGTCGAACTGCAGGGATTCCTTGTCTGCGGCGGCCACCCGGATGCGGTTGAGGATCCCGTCCCTGGTGCTGTGCTCCATTTCCGCCTCCTTAACCCTGTGCAGCGGATGGAACGGGCGGAAACGCTGCTCCGGGGTTTCCGCCCGCCCCGTTGGCCGGCTCATGGGTACCGGCCCTGTCGCCTGTGCCGGCAGGATCACGG
>NZ_JBNHIC010000177.1:0-782 GCF_059092905.1 Arthrobacter sp. B0427-1-12
CTGCCGTTCTTCGGCATCGTCTCGGAGATCTTCCCGGTCTTCAGCCGCAAGCCGATCTTCGGCTACAAGGGCCTGGTCTACGCCACCATCGCCATCGCCGCCCTGTCGGTGACCGTCTGGGCGCACCACATGTACGTCACCGGCTCGGTCATGCTGCCGTTCTTTGCCTTCATGACCATGCTGATTGCGGTGCCCACCGGCGTGAAGTTCTTCAACTGGATCGGCACCATGTGGCGCGGCTCGCTCACCTTCGAGACCCCGATGCTCTGGAGCCTGGGCTTCCTGGTCACCTTCCTCTTCGGCGGCCTGACCGGCATCATCCTGGCCTCCCCGCCGCTGGACTTCCACGTCTCCGACACCTACTTCGTGGTCGCCCACTTCCACTACGTGGTCTTCGGCACCGTGGTCTTCGCCATGTTCGCCGGCTTCTACTTCTGGTGGCCCAAGTGGACCGGCAAGATGCTCAACGAGCGCCTGGGCAAGATCCACTTCTGGCTGCTGTTCCTGGGCTTCCACGGCACCTTCCTGATCCAGCACTGGCTGGGCGTGCTGGGCATGCCGCGCCGCTACGCGGACTACCTGCCCGAGGACAACTTCACCGCGATGAACCAGTTCTCCACCATCGCCTCCTTCGTGCTCGGCGCCTCGCTGATCCCGTTCTTCTGGAACGTCTACATCACCTGGCGCAGCGCGAAGAAGGTCGAGGTGGATGACCCCTGGGGCTTCGGCGGATCGCTGGAGTGGGCCACCTCCTGCCCGCCGCCGCGGCACAACTTCACCTC
>NZ_JBNHIC010000178.1:0-742 GCF_059092905.1 Arthrobacter sp. B0427-1-12
GGTGCCCCGCCCAGGACCCGGAAGCACCGGTCCAGGGCAGCGAACACGCTCGGCGCGGTCCGGTCCCGCAACGGGATCACGATCCGGAACCTCGAGAACGCCAGCCAGGCCACGAACAGGATGGTCTTCACTCCGCCGATGCGCGGCCCGTCACCGAAGTCGTACTGCAGCCACATCCCCGGCTCCGCGATCCAGGGGCGGTGGACACGTGTGTGACCCAGCCGCCAGGCGGCCTTGACCTGGGCGATCGCCCGGCGGGTGGACCGCTCCGAACCCGCATAACCCAAGGCGAGCAGCTTCTCGTGGGCTTTATCGGCGCGGATTCTGCCCTTGGATGCCTCGACCCATTCCTCGATCTTGGGCAGGAACGCGTCAGCGACACGATCACGGGGCGCTGGCTCAGCGATGGGTCGCCCCGCATCCCGCGCCGCAACATGCCTGGCAACAGTGTGATGGGAACAGCCCGTCAGTTCCGCGGTTGCACGCAACGATCCGGTCAGATCATAGGCAGCAAGAATTTCCATGATTTCTCCGTCAGACTTCATACAGGGCCTCTTCCCGGGGCGACATTTGGTGCGACTAGACACCGTCATCAAATCCCGGGGAGAGGCCCCCGCCGCTTAAGACGCGGCAGGACAAGTAAGGAAGTGGGCAGATCTCATGGCCACCGGTGGGCAGTTCTACTGGCCGTCAGTGGGCATTTTCGTGGCCGCCTACGGGCAGTTTTTCATGGCCGCTAACA
>NZ_JBNHIC010000179.1:0-732 GCF_059092905.1 Arthrobacter sp. B0427-1-12
CTGTTCCCGGGCCGCCTTGGCCTCATATGTGGCGGCTGAGGATGGCCTGGCTGACCTCCTTGATGGCGTGGGTGATCCTGATGCCGCGGGGGCAGGCCTCGGAGCAGTTGAAGACCGTGCGGCACCGCCAGACGCCTTCCTTGTCGTTGAGGATTTCCAGGCGCATATCGGCGGCATCATCGCGGGAGTCGAAGATGAACCGGTGCGCATTGACGATCGCTGCCGGGCCGAAGTACTGGCCGTCGGTCCAGAAGACCGGGCATGAGGAGGTGCAGGCTGCGCACAGAATGCACTTGGTGGTGTCATCGAAACGTTCGCGGTCCTGCGGGGACTGCAGCCGTTCCCTCGTCGGCTCGTGTCCGTTGGTGACCAGAAACGGCATGATTTCCCGGTAGGACTGGAAAAACGGTTCCATGTCCACGATCAGGTCCTTTTCCACCGGCAGGCCCTGAAGCGGTTCGACGGTGACGGGTTTACTGAGGTTGAGGTCCTTGAGCAGCACCTTGCAGGCCAGGCGGTTGCGGCCGTTGATGCGCATGGCATCGGAGCCGCAGACGCCGTGGGCGCAGGAGCGGCGGAAGGACAGGGAGCCGTCGTGCTCCCACTTGATTTTGTGCAGGGCATCCAGCACCCGGTCCGTCCCCTGCATGGTCAGAGGAAAGTCCTCCCAGTGCGCCTGGTCGGACAGTTCGGGGTTGAAACGGCGGATGCGCACGGTGACCTCAAAGGTCG
>NZ_JBNHIC010000180.1:0-720 GCF_059092905.1 Arthrobacter sp. B0427-1-12
GACGGCGGCCTGCAGATCCCGGAGGTTTTCCGGTTCCAGCGGGTTGGCCGGGTGGTTGGGGAAGGAGCCGTCCAGCTCGAAGTACAGCGGCACGATCTCAAAGGGCAGGGGCGGCAGCAGCCGGTCGCCCAGGACCGCGGGGGTGGTCAGCCCGGCCATGCCGTTGCCGGCGTCGACGACGACCTTCAGCGGGCGGGAGCCGGTCAGGTCGACCAGGCTGCGCAGGTAGGCGGCGTAGTCCTTGAGCACGTCCTGCACGCCGATCCGGCCGGGGGCGGCCACGGCCGGGATGCTGCCGGCGGCGAGGTAGTGCTCGGCGGCGGCCTGGATTTCCTTCAGCCCGGTTTCGGAGGAGACCGGCACGGCGCCGGCCTTGGCCATCTTGATCCCGTTGTACTGGGCCGGGTTGTGGCTGGCGGTGAAGGTGACGCCGGCGGCGTTCAGGGCGCCGCAGGCGTAGTAGAGCTCGTCGGTGGAGATCAGGCCCAGCAGCCTGATGTCCGCACCCCGGGCGGTGGCGCCGGCGGCGAAGGCCCGGCAGAATTCGGGGGAGGAGGGGCGCATGTCCCCGCCGACCAGCACGGTCTGTCCGGCCAGGCCCAGCACATCGACGAAGGCGGCGCCGACCGCTTCGACGATTTCGGTGGTGATGGTTTCGCCGACGATACCCCGGACGTCGTAGGCCTTGAACGATGCGGAAAGATCAAGTGTTGTGGTCAC
>NZ_JBNHIC010000181.1:0-691 GCF_059092905.1 Arthrobacter sp. B0427-1-12
ATACCCGGAAAATCCGTGAATGGGCCAGGGAACACGGTTATGACGTTTCCGGGCGGGGCCGGATATCCTCCGAAGTCGCTGAGGCATATCAAAAGGCTGTGGCCTGATCTGCAGCGGGACCGCTGAGACCATTCAGCCCGGAGATCCCATTGAGGGCAAACAGCCGGGGAGGGGAATGCGCGCATTCCCCTCCCCGGTTTTAATGCGCCGTCATTTTCACTGTTATCGGCACTCGGGCGGCCGCTGGCGGTGAGGGGCGGGCCCGGTGAATGATTTCTTCGGTTCGAGCCGATGGATCGGGTCTCGGGGGAGCACTTTTGGGGTGAGTACGTGCCCGGCATGCCCGGCGGCTGCAGCGGACATGGTTGCCGGTTTTAGGCGGTCTGCTCTTGGGTGAGGCCGGAGGGCACGGCCTCGCTCAGTTCCAGGCTGTAGCGGCCCGCGTCGTGCCGGGTGGCCAGAATCCCGCGCCGGTCCCCGCGCAGTGCCCGGTGCTGCAGTGCCCGGGCCGCCCGGTCCAGCAGCCGGTCGGCTTCGGCGGCAGTGGTAGCGGTGACCTCGATGCGCGGTGAAGAGAGGGTCTCGGTCATGGGAAAGTCCTTTCGATCAAGCTGCCCGCCGCAGGGGGAACGGCAGGGCCGCCAGATACTTTACTGTCCGGACGGTTGGGTGCGGATTTCCCGCGCCGGGA
>NZ_JBNHIC010000182.1:0-681 GCF_059092905.1 Arthrobacter sp. B0427-1-12
TCCTTGGCGCGTTCGAGCTTGTTGGCGTCGATGTCGACGGCGATGATCGTGGTCGCACCGGCCAGCTTGGCGCCGGCGATGGCGGCGACGCCGACGCCGCCGCAGCCGATGACGGCCACGGAGTCACCGCGGGAGACGGCCCCGGTGTTGATGGCGGCGCCGATGCCGGCCATCACCCCGCAGCCGAGCAGGCCGACCGCGGCCGGGTCGGCGTCCTCGTCGACCTTGGTGCACTGGCCGGCGGCGACCAGGGTTTTTTCGGCGAAGGCGCCGATGCCCAGCGCCGGGGAGAGTGGTGTGCCGTCCTCGAGGGTCATTTTCTGGGTGGCGTTGTGGGTGTTGAAGCAGTACTGCGGCTGGCCCTTTTTGCAGGCCCGGCACTGGCCGCAGACCGCGCGCCAGTTCAGGACCACGCGGTCGCCGGGGGCGACGTCGGTGACGCCCTCGCCCACGGCGGCGACCGTGCCGGTGGCTTCGTGGCCGAGCAGGAAGGGGAAGTCGTCGCTGATGCCGCCGAGCTTGTAGTGCAGGTCGGTGTGGCACACACCGCAGGTGAGGATGTCCACCAGAGCCTCGCCCGGACCCGGGTCCGGAACCAGGATCGTTTCCACGGTCACGGGAGCGTTCTTTTCCTTGGCGATAACCGCCTTGACCTTATGAGCCATAACTGCGCTGTTCCTC
>NZ_JBNHIC010000183.1:0-670 GCF_059092905.1 Arthrobacter sp. B0427-1-12
GGGTGGGGGCAGGAAGGGCCTCTCGCTGCCCGCGCCGGCCACGACCTCACGTACACCGCATTGAGCGGGGCGCTCGACGCGATCGGCGAACCGGGCCGCAAGCCAGTGCCGCCCCTGAATCTGATCTCGGACTTCGGTGGAGGTGGCGCCTTCGCGGTGATCGGGGTCCTTGCAGGCCTGTTCGAGCGAGCGGGCAGCGGTCGAGGCCAGGTCATCGATGCGTCCATGATCGACGGAACCACGTATCTGCTCTCGTCGGTCTTCTCCATGCTCAACTCCGGACAGTGGAACTTGGAGCGCGGGAGCAACGTGCTCGACGGCGGCACCCCTTTCTATGACACGTACGAGTGCGCGGACGGTCGATACATGGCCGTTGCCGCCCTCGAGCCGAAGTTCTGGCGGACGTGCGTGGCACACATGGAACTGCCGGTCGATCCCGATACGCAGTGGGACAAGAGCACATGGCCGGAGTTGCGAACACTCTTGGCGAAGACCTTTGGCAGCAGGACCCAAGCCGAGTGGACTGACCTGCTCGAGGGCGTCGATGCGTGCGTGGCCCCGGTTCTGACCTTGACAGAAGCCCCCCTTCATCCCCACCTGAGTGCGCGCGAGACACACCTGAAGGCATCGGGTGGGTTCCAGCCCGCGCCGGCCCCCCGATTCTCCCGCA
>NZ_JBNHIC010000184.1:0-667 GCF_059092905.1 Arthrobacter sp. B0427-1-12
CTGTTTACTGCCGGGTCTGTGATCCGTTCCGGGAGCGTAGGGCGGACCATGGGTCCAGGGCGTAATAGGTTCGGCGGTGGTAGAGCAGCGGCGCGGCGAACGAGCCGCCGTCGAGCACCTGGAGGACCTGGGCGGCCACGACTGTGCCGGTTCCGGCGGGCATCCGGTCAAGGGGCCTGCACCGAAGGACAGTGCCGACGCCGCGGATGATCGGTTCGCCCGCTGGCCCTGGATACCAGTCCATGTCGAATCCGAAGCGGCGCGAGCCGGGCCGTGCGAACAGTTCGGCAAGTTTGTGGTTGGCGGTGGTGAGCAGGTGCACGGCAAGGCCTCCACCTGCCAGCAGGGCGGCTCCGGACTCGCTGCCGGCGGCAATGGAAAACGCGAGGACAGGGGGTTCGGCGGACACGGAAATCACCGAAGACGCGGTGATTCCTGCCGGCCCGTGCGGTCCGGCAGCGGTGACAATCGAGACCGGCGCGGGATGGGCGGCGAACGCGTCGCGGAAGGCCGCGGCAAGGTCCGGGAGCGGGGTATCCTGCGGCAATGCTGCCATCACGGCTCCTTCCAGCGGGCCCGACGGTCCGGAAGCACTTACTGGGCCCATGCTAGGACTGCGCAGCCCACCGCGCCAGAGCCCGCGTCGGCCCGGAGGGGAGCTGGCGTA
>NZ_JBNHIC010000185.1:0-660 GCF_059092905.1 Arthrobacter sp. B0427-1-12
CGCCGCCGGATATCAGGGCCACTGAACCGGTCTCCGGACTGCGGCCCTGCCTAGGCGGGCGGCCGCATGGGCAGTACCCGCCCGGCCGGTCAGCGGGTGCGGTGCAGATCGTAGTCGCTGTGATGCAGCAGCTTGGGGCGGCCGCCCACCCCCTCGATGATCCACACCATCCCGTGGTCGGGGACGGTGTGGTCGACCTGCCCGAAGTAATGGATGAAGCCGTTGCGCCGGGCTTCGATCCGATCGCCCGGATGCAGTTCGGACAGGTCCCGCAGCGGCGGGTTAATGCTGAACATGCTGGCCATGGTGATCCTTTCAGATCCCGTTGTTGTGGTGTCGGGCCCGGGTGGGCCGGGTTCTGATCTCACTGCTGCGGGTCCAGCAGGCCCCGTTGCCTGGCGGTGACGACCGCTTCGAGCTGGGAGTGGGCGCCGAGTTTGGCCAGGACGGACTTGGTGTAGCCGCGGCAGGTTTGGGTGGAGATGCCCAGCGTGCGGGCGTTGGTGCGCACATCGGAGCCGGCGGCCATCAGGCGCAGCACGTCCATCTCCCGGTGCGTCAAATCCGGTACCGGGGGTCCGGCGGGCTGGGCCCGGCGGGCGGTCAGGTGCGCCAGCAGCGCCGGATCGGTGATCATGTTCCCGGGTGTGGCCTGGCGCA
>NZ_JBNHIC010000186.1:0-654 GCF_059092905.1 Arthrobacter sp. B0427-1-12
CCGGTCTACGCTGTGGCCATGACCAATCGCGGACCATGGTCCATCCGCCTGCACCACCGGGCGGGCGGGCAGGTGAATCCACTCCGGGCCGTAAGCCGCATCTCCGCCTACGTGTACGGCAACGTTCTGGTACTGGCGGCCATTGTCGCCTCCACTCCGTCCGCGGTCCGGACCGGCGAAGCTCTCCTCTACATCCTCGGAACAGCACTGACCACCTTTTTGGCCCACGTTCTCGCGCACGGTTTCAGTGCCTCCGCGGTGGGCGGCAAACTCTCCCGCAAGGAAATGCTTCACCAGCTGCGCGATGCTGTCCCGATCCTGACGTCCGGGCTGATGCCGGCCGCCGTGGTCAGCCTTTCGGCCCTGGTGAGGCTTGAGGACCGGCTTGGCCTCGCCGCAGCAGCCACTCTGATCCTGTTCCGCCTTGCCTCCATCGGTCTTGTCGTCCAAAGACAAAGCGGCAGGTCCGCCAGCGCAGGGGCCTTGTGGGGCGGTATCGGCCTGGCCGTCGTCGCCAGCATCATCGTGGCGGTAAAACTGCTCATCGCCCACTGAGAAAGATCCCACGCCGGGATGCCCGCATTCGCCGGGACGACCTCGACAAGGCGTTCGACGAGCCCGCACGAAGAAGAGCCGACCAAGGAGGAACAGGAC
>NZ_JBNHIC010000187.1:0-649 GCF_059092905.1 Arthrobacter sp. B0427-1-12
GTGGGAGGTGCAGACAGCATTCACTGTCGGTTTTCTTTTCCTGTCTTCTGCAGTGCCGCTTCAGGTTTCGGCTGAAGCAGTCTCTGCCGGGTACTGCACCGGCGCTTTACCGGACGGTGTCTGAACCGGACCTTTAGGTGACGGCCCTGCTGGTCCTCCTCGGTGACCGGCAGCGGGGCCGTCATGAATACAGGCATCGGTGCTGCGGCAGCCGGACGATCCGATCCTGCCTGCCGGGTCCGCCGGCTTCCAGCTGCTGGCCCGCAGGCGCGGGGTATGGCCGGGCGGCCTGCGTGTTGATGGTGTCGCTGCGACCTTGGGAAAAGGCTCGGGACCGCCGAAGATCGCGCATCAGCACTGGTAGTTTTCCTTTCCATGAGGTGTCGGGGGGACACAGGGGGAACCGCCATGACCGAAGACAATGCCGGCCCGCGTACCAGGGTGCTGGTCGTGGAGGACCATACGACCTTCGCCGAGCTGCTGACCGGGGCCCTGGACCGGGAGCCGGACCTGACCAGCATCGGGTACGCGACAACCGTGGCCGCCGGCGTTGCCCTGTTCCTGAAGTCACGGCCGGAGGTGGTGGTCATGGACTACCACCTGCCCGACGGCGACGGCCTGGACGCAGCCCAACAGATCCTGGCCCGGG
>NZ_JBNHIC010000188.1:0-645 GCF_059092905.1 Arthrobacter sp. B0427-1-12
GGCCCTGGTGGGCCGCTTCAGCGACCACGATGCGTTCATGGTGAGGATCTACCTGGACCAGATCGACGCCCACGGCAGGACCGTCGACGCACTCACCGAAAAGACCGAGGAGGCAATCGCCCCCTTTCGCACCGCACGGGACTTCCTGACCACCATCCCCGGGATCTCCAACACCGTCGCGGACGTGATCATCGCCGAGACAGGCGCCGACATGGCCGTGTTCGAAACCCCCGGCCGGCTCGCCTCCTGGGCCGGAGTCTGTCCCGGCTCGAACGAGTCCGCCGGCCGGGTCAGATCCTCCAAAACCCGCCCCGGCAACAAACACCTCAAAGGCGCCCTGGGCACCACGGCCCTGGCCATCTCCCACACCAAGGACACCCACCTCGGCGCCCGCTTCAAGCGGATCATGGCCCGCCGCGGCAAACCCAAGGCCATCGTCGCGACCGAACACGCCGTCCTTGCCGCGGTCTGGCACCTGCTCGCCCAGGGCGTCTGCTACGAAGATCCCGGTCCCGGCTACTACACCAGGCAGGACCCGGCCCGCGCCAGGAACAACGCCATCAAACGCCTCAATGACCTCGGCTACGACGTCACCCTCACGCCGGCCGCCGCAGCCTGACTCACCCTACTTTCGTATTAGGACAC
>NZ_JBNHIC010000189.1:0-637 GCF_059092905.1 Arthrobacter sp. B0427-1-12
GAGACCAGGACGATTTCCACCTTTTGTGCCATGCGAAGCGACTCCTCAATAACGGGGACAATTTCCCCAGATAAATATTACGTATCCCGGCCGCGCTTTTGACAGCAGAGAACGGCCACCACGACCGGGTCAGAAAAGCGCCGGTTCAGGAAAGCGCCGGCAGCAGGGTATTTATGACGGGGTATTTATGCTGTTCCGGCGTCCGGGCCGGAGACCGGCGGCTCCCTGCCCTGGCCGTAGCACGTGAGCATCCCCGCCGTTGACGCTGTCCGCGCTTTCGGGCGGAAAACGGGGCTGCCCGGGTATCGGTAGCATAAGTGCGCCTTATCGCAGGCAAAGCCGGGCACCCTGAAGCGAGAGGAGGGCCTGCTGCAGGCGGACCGTGCACTCACCCTGCCCGTCCCGCCACCGTGCCGGATCCCCTTCAGGACCCGCGTTCCCGTCCGCAAGTCCAGCCACCCGGTCCCCCTGTGGACCGGTAGCACGGGCCAAGCGGGCAGATCCGGCGGGAACCAACAGTTACCGGTCCAATACCGGTTCGGTGTGTGATCTCGTCACATCGTGGACACTGGATCTCGTCACTTCGGGGACGCTGAATCTCAGGGCTTCGTGCACGACTACCAGCGCGCCCCTGCCG
>NZ_JBNHIC010000190.1:0-615 GCF_059092905.1 Arthrobacter sp. B0427-1-12
GGGGCCGCCCAGGCAGGATCGAGCTCGTGCAGGTGCCAGCGGAGCCGGCTGATGACGCGGGTGCGTTCGGCGACGAGGTCCTCGCGGTGGTCGACCAGGAGACGGATCTCGCGTTCGGTGCCGTCGAGACGGGCGACGGGCAGATCGGGTTCCCGCAGGGCGGCACGCGCGATCGACAGAGCGTCGATCGGGTCGGACTTGCCGAACGTGCGGGCGCTGTTTCGAACATGGGACATCAGCTTCGGAGGCACCCGCACGACCTGTTCGCCCGCCGCAAGGAGGTCGCTTTCCAGTCGTCTGCTCAGATGCCGGCAGTCCTCGATCGCCCAGAGCCGTTCCTGATCCTCATGCTTGTTCGCCCATGCCAGCAAGGCGAGATGGTCGCTGCTGGTCGTGCCGATCGTCTTGACCGCGATCTGCCTGCCGACCGGGTCCGCGATCACGGCCGTGTGGGAGCGCTTGTGCGCATCGATCCCGATGATCACCATGGTCCTGTCTCCTTTCCTTTTACGGGTAGGGGGGCAGGACCGGCCGGTCGGCATATCCCAGTCAGGGGCGATGCCACGCTCCTCTCAAGCCAGGCCGGCCGGTCCGTCCGTGCCAGCCGGCCGCACT
>NZ_JBNHIC010000191.1:0-586 GCF_059092905.1 Arthrobacter sp. B0427-1-12
GGCCGACCGCCGCTGAAGTCCTGGCCCTGCGCGACTTCCTGCTCGAGGCGCGGGTCACCACCGTGGTGATGGAATCGACCTCGGACTACTGGAAGCCCTTCTACTACGTCTTTGAAGACGTGCTGCCGGTGGTCCTGGTCAACGCCAAGGCAGCCCGCAACATCCCCGGCCGCAAGACCGATGTCTCCGACGCGGCCTGGCTGGCCCAGCTGGGCGCCCACGGGCTGCTGCGGGCCTCGTTCGTCCCGCCGGAGCCGATCCGCCAGCTGCGGGACCTGACCCGCGCCCGTACCGCGGTGGTCCGTGAGCGAGCCCGGTGCATCCAGCGGCTGGAGAAGTTCCTTGAATCCACCGGCATCAAGCTCTCCTCCACCGTCACGGACCTGACCGGTGTGTCCTCCCGTGCCATGCTCGAGGCCCTCATCGCCGGCGAACGCGACCCGGTGGTGCTCGCGTCCCTGCCCGGGGCCCGATGCGCAGCAAGACCGCGGCCCTGGTGGGCCGCTTCAGCGACCACGATGCGTTCATGGTGAGGATCTACCTGGACCAGATCGACGCCCACGGCAGGACCGTCGACGCACTCACC
>NZ_JBNHIC010000192.1:0-585 GCF_059092905.1 Arthrobacter sp. B0427-1-12
CCCAGCCGTGATTCCTTCTTCTTAGCGTCGGAAGTTTAATTCCATCACCCCGGCACCCAGCAGAAAAACACCCACATGGGGGGTCGGCCACCCCCAATATGGGGGGTGCGGCAGCAGGCCCGGTACCCACCCCGGACACGGCAGCAGATAATGAACTCCAGCGGGTACCCGGGCCGGAAGAACAACCGGACCTCCGTGCCCGAATACGCCGCCGTATTTGGATGCGTTCGGATCTTCGCTTCGCCCTGCCCCGGGCCGGTGGGACGATGGGGGTATGCGCGATGAAGCATCCGAGGCCACTCATACCGGCCCGACCCGACTGCCGGACACCGCCAAGGCCGGATCCGACTCCAACAAGGATCTGCGGGCCCTGTGGCGCCGCCGCGACGAGGCCGAGGAAAAACTCCGGCAGCGCGTGGAAGCGGCCAGAAGAAAACCTGGCCGGTAAGGCACCGCCGCCAACCCACTCTCCCCAGAGAGCCCAGGCCCCACCGTTCAATATCGGCTCCAACTTCCAGGGAACAGTCCACTCAAGGCCCCCTCGAGTCTCTTCTGCCACCCAATCGCCGATAACAGCGCATATGT
>NZ_JBNHIC010000193.1:0-585 GCF_059092905.1 Arthrobacter sp. B0427-1-12
TCCCACCGGCCCGGGGCAGGGCGAAGCGAAGATCCGAACGCATCCAAATACGGCGGCGTATTCGGGCACGGAGGTCCGGTTGTTCTTCCGGCCCGGGCACCCGCTGGAGTTCATTATCTGCGGCGTCCGGGACCGCTGCGGAAGGTTTGAGGTCTTCGGGCCATCGCAGGCAGTTCACTGCGGTTGAACCCGGCCATGCCGCTCAGGTGCTGGCCGAACCGGTCGGCATGGCCGGCCGGGGGCAGACTGGCCGATTCCGGTTTCAGTTCCTACCTGATACGGCTGATCCTGTCGGGCAGTGTGCGGGATTCATTGTCACCACTGACCGGTTTTTCCGTTCTTCAGCCTGCCGCCGGTACGGCTGAGGATCCGGCCGGGGCTTTTCAGCCTACCCGGTACCGGTAACAACGTAAGGATGCCATTGACTGTGCTCAGCATGCCCGATGAGAGCCGGGGTCGTCGCTCAGGATGAGGCGGCTGTTCGCTCTCTGTTCCCGGGCCGCCTTGGCCTCATATGTGGCGGCTGAGGATGGCCTGGCTGACCTCCTTGATGGCGTGGGTGATCCTGATGCCGCGGGGGCAGGC
>NZ_JBNHIC010000194.1:0-565 GCF_059092905.1 Arthrobacter sp. B0427-1-12
CCCGCATCGCGAGTGTCCTTTCCTGATCGCACTTGGGCAACCGGTCACCTCCTCTGCGGGAGTGCCGGGCCTGCCTGCCGTCCATGCGCGTTCACCATTGAATAGGCGGGATCCCAAGGTTGCGGAACCCGTGAAAGCCACCTTAGCGATGAAACGGGGATTGGTCCACGTTTTCGCAGCGGACTCTGGCATAAAGTGGCAGCGTGACAGAACATGAGCATTCCGGACGGCTGCACACCCCCCGGCGGGACCAGCTGCGCAACCGCCGGGCCCTTGTGCAGGCGGCGCGCGCCCTGTTCGCGGAACAGGGCCTCGACGTTCCCCTGGATACGATTGCCCGGCGCGCGGGCCTGGGAAATGCCACGCTGTATCGGCATTTCCCGGACCGGCGCGGGCTGATCGTTGAGGCGCTTCTGGTGAACCTGGAACGGCACCAGGAGGCCATCATCGAGGCGCTGGGCTGCCGGACAGGGTGGGAAGGGTTCAGGATGTACTTCGAGCAGCTGTTCCTCGAAGAGATCAACAACCTGGGCTACATGAGCGCGCTGCGGGAAGTACCCGAGGG
>NZ_JBNHIC010000195.1:0-563 GCF_059092905.1 Arthrobacter sp. B0427-1-12
TGGTCGACCACCGCGAGGACCTCGTCGCCGAACGCACCCGCGTCATCAGCCGGCTCCGCTGGCACCTGCACGAGCTCGATCCTGCCTGGGCGGCCCCGGCCAACCTTGATCGGGACAGCGCGTTCGCACGCATCAAATCCCACCTGGACGGCCTCTCCGGGATCGTCGCCGACCTCGCTCAACGGCTCCTCACCCATCTGCACCGCCTCACCGAGGAGATCGATGAACTCACTGCCGAACTCAGCCGCCGGATCACCGTCATCGCTCCGGCGCTGCTGGCGATCGTCGGTTGCGGGTCCCTGACGGCGGCGAAAATCCTGGGAGAGACCGCAGGCATCACGCGGTTCCGCTCGAAGGACGCCTACGCACGCCATAACGGCACTGCCCCGCTGCCGGTATGGTCGTCGAACAAGGCCCGGCACCGGCTCTCCCGTACCGGGAACAGACAGCTGAACGCGGCGCTGCACCGGATCGCGCTCACCCAGGCCCGCTGCCACCCGGGCGCGCGAGAGCTTCTCGCCCGCCGCAAAGCAGGCGGGGACGGCGGCATGGAAGCACTGCGT
>NZ_JBNHIC010000196.1:0-542 GCF_059092905.1 Arthrobacter sp. B0427-1-12
AGGCACCGTCCTGGGCGGCCTCGGTATCGACCAGGACGCTGTCCTGGCGGTCCGGGTCGGACAGTACGGCTCCGGAATCGTCGCTGTTCCACGCTGATCCCGGCTCAGGCAGGCCCATGAGGGACTCCGTATCGAACGGCCCGGAAACCCGCTGCTCCGGTTGACATTCCGTCCCTGCCGCTGTCCTGCACCAAGGACCGTTATGCATATTTTTTCCCTAAACGGCGGCGAAGAAAGAGTCTGCACCCGGGAGGGGCAATGTTCTCCCCCGGTAAAGCAATACCGCCTGTGCCGGAGCCTGTCCGTGACCGGCCTGTGGCCGGCAGGCCCCCGCGCCGGCTGCCGGCATCGGAGGTGTGTCGGGTCCGGTCAGTCTTTTTTGAAGGCGTCCTTGACATGTTCGCCGGCGTTTTTCAGGTCGGCCTTGATCTGATCGGCCTGTCCTTCGGCCTGCAGGCGTTCGTCCCCGGCGGCCCTGCCCGCTGCTTCCTTGGCCTTGCCGGCAGCTTTCTCGGCGGCGTTTTTGATCTTGTCGTCCAGGC
>NZ_JBNHIC010000197.1:0-541 GCF_059092905.1 Arthrobacter sp. B0427-1-12
GTCTGACCAAGTCAGTGCTCGAAACGGCCCTCGAGGCGGAGCTGACCGAGCACCTCGGGCACGAGAAGCACGGGGCTGCGGAGGGCCCCAATGTGCGGAACGGGACACGTTCTAAGACTGTGTTCACCGAGATCGGACCCGTCCAGGTCGAGGTGCCCCGGGACCGGGAGGGCACCTTCGAACCGCGGATCGTCAGGAAGCGCCAGCGCCGTCTGGACGGGATCGACGAGGTTGTCCTGTCCCTCACGGCCAGAGGCCTCACCACCGGAGAGATCGCCGCGCACTTTGATGAGGTCTACGGTGCCACCGTCTCGAAGGACACCATTTCGCGGATCACCGAGAAGGTCTGTGACGAGATGGCCGAGTGGGCCAACCGGCCCCTGGACCGGGTCTACCCGGTGATCATGGTGGATGCGATCCATGTGAAGGTCCGCGACGGGCAGGTGCGCAACAGGCCCTTCTACGTGGTCATCGGGGTGAGCGTCAACGGTGAACGGGACATCCTGGGCATCTGGGCCGGAGACGGCGGGGAGGGCGCCAA
>NZ_JBNHIC010000198.1:0-534 GCF_059092905.1 Arthrobacter sp. B0427-1-12
GTCATGGAACGATGCTCCTCAGAGTTCGAGGTTGACGGGTCCGGCTGCTGCCGAAACACAGGTCTGGATGAGTTGGCCGGGTTCGCCGTGTACTTCCCCGGTGCGCAGGTCGCGGACGCGGCCTGCCCGCAGCGGCACCAGGCAGCTGTGGCAGATGCCCATGCGGCAGCCGCTGGGAAGCAGCAGGCCGGCGTCTTCGCCGACGTCCAGCAGCGGAGTATCCCCGTCCGCCGCAACCTCCCGGTCGGAGGTCTCGAAGGTGACCGGTCCGCCCTCGTGCCCGGTCCCGCCGGACAGATCGGTACTGAATCGCTCAATCGTCAGGCTGCCCGCGCTGTTTCTGCCGGCCGATGCTGCCTCCGCCGCCCACAGCGCCTCGGCGTCGGTGAGGAATTCCTCGGGCCCGCAGGCGTAGGCGGCGCGGGCGCGCCAGTCGGGGCAGAGCCGTTCCAACGCTGCAGGGGATCCGAAGTCCAGCCGGCCGCTTTCGTTGGTGAACCAATGCGTCACGCGCAGGTTGCGGAACTGATCGGC
>NZ_JBNHIC010000199.1:0-532 GCF_059092905.1 Arthrobacter sp. B0427-1-12
GGCCCGGTTCGCCGATCGCGTCGAGCGCCCCGCTCAATGCGGTGTACGTGAGGTCGTGGCCGGCGCGGGCAGCGAGAGGCCCTTCCTGCCCCCACCCAGTGCACCGAACGTAGACGAGCCGTGGGTTGACCTTGGAGCAGTCCGAGGGTCCGACGCCGAGGCGTTCGCTCACTCCGGGCCGGTGACCTTCCAGAAGCACGTCGACCTCGGCGCAGAGGTCGAGGATCAGATCACGCCCGGACGGCTTGGTCAGGTCCACGCAGATTGAGCGTCGGCCGCGGTGCAGTATCTCGTCCTCGGCGTCGAAGATTTCCGCCCCTGATGGCGGCCGATCGACGCGAATCACGTCGGCCCCGAGATCCGCCAGCATGGTCGCCGCGAACGGCACGGGTCCTAGGGCGGCCAGTTCGATGACGCGAAGCCCCGCCAGCGGTCCTTGCTTGTTTGGCATTGGATCTCCTCTTGCGTCTCAGACAACCAAATGATCGGTTGAATCACCCTAGCAGGCAACTGGCCCTGACGGCTACATCTC
>NZ_JBNHIC010000200.1:0-523 GCF_059092905.1 Arthrobacter sp. B0427-1-12
GGCTTCCAGTAGTCCGAGGTCGATTCCATCACCACGGTGGTGACCCGCGCCTCGAGCAGGAAGTCGCGCAGGGCCAGGACTTCAGCGGCGGTCGGCCCCCAGGTCGTCACCGTCGAGGTGAAGGTCCCGGCTCGTTTGCCCGGGACCCGGATGCAGACCCTGGCGTCCTTCTTGGAGATGTCGATCCCGGCGGCACGCTCATGCACGATGTCCATGGGACCCTCCCTTGGGGGTGTTGCTGGTGGTTGTGTCAGTGTCAGCTGCGGAAAGGACAGGGAAACAAAGAAGGAAACTAACACTCGTGCTCAACGGCAACAGTCCACGGTTCCCGCGGAAGGCCTCCGCGCCACGCTGTCTCACGGACCGGCAGGCGGTACCAAGGACAATCGGCGCTTGGGCCGCAGCGGACACCTGCATTATCCCGCTGCCTCCGCTGTCCCGTCAGGCCTCCACGGATCCCCGGAACGCGACGGGCAGACTTTCAACCCCCACGGCGCGGCAGCGCCCCTGGACCGCTGTCTCA
>NZ_JBNHIC010000201.1:0-512 GCF_059092905.1 Arthrobacter sp. B0427-1-12
GGCCGCGAGCTGGATGCGATCCGCGACGACATTCTGGCAAAACGCGGCGCCTCCGACGCCGCCTACATCCGGCGCATGATCAAGATCCAGCGCGTCCTGGAGATCTCCGGCCGCGCCGCGCTGCTGGTCAGCAAGAACAAAACGGCGTGGGTCGCCGGCACCACCATGCTGACTCTCGCGAAGATCCTGGAGAACATGGAGATCGGGCACAACCTGCTGCACGGCCAGTGGGACTGGATGCGGGACCCGGACATTCACTCCACCACGTGGGAATGGGACTTCGTGACTCCGGCCCGGTCCTGGCAGCACACCCACAACGATTCGCACCACCGCTGGACCAACGTCGTGGGCAAGGACAACGACGTCGGATTCAACCTGCTGCGCATGGACCCGGACCAGGAATGGAAACCGTTCAACCTGGGCAACCCGCTCTACAACGCGCTGCTGGCCCCCGTCTTCGAATGGGGCATCGCCATCTATGACCTCGAGCTGACCGAGTACAAGGAAGGCAG
>NZ_JBNHIC010000202.1:0-504 GCF_059092905.1 Arthrobacter sp. B0427-1-12
GGTAGTGGCATTATGCTGCGGACACCACTAGAGACGTGCTGCGCCCCTGTATCTCACGGAAATACCGGAACTTTCTTTTCTTCGGCCCTGCTGCGGACCTGGGGCTCCGCTTGTTACCGTCAGGGGTAGCGAGCATGCCCACGGACGGGCAGCAGTTCTGTGAGGAAGCATATGGACCCACGCCCGGACGGCATCTCGGTGATCATCCGGGACGGGATCGTGGATGCCGACATGGACATCGCCACCGACGACATCGCCACCGACATGGCCCGCCCGGCCCTCGAGGTCGCCCACAGCCTCCAAACCGCGGTCCATGAAGGAATCGGCCGCACCGGACTCACCGCAGGCAACATCAATGTGACCGTCCTGGCCATTGAACCGGCCACCCCACCAAAGCCTCAAGTCCATCCCGGAGCCTGATCTGCGAGGACCCCGGGATTCATGACAATTATTGGGAAAGGCCACCAAGGCCGGCGCGTGGCGGGGGGACCAGCCAGTGCTTTC
>NZ_JBNHIC010000203.1:0-503 GCF_059092905.1 Arthrobacter sp. B0427-1-12
CCCGGCTCCCGCGGCGCACTGGTGCTCCATGAAAAGGTCGTCAAGAAAATTGCCGCTCAGGCGGCCGGGGAGGCCAGCGTCACCGGAGGCTCCTCGGGAGGATTCCTCGGCATCGGCTCCCGCCCCGATTTTTCGGCCCGCCCCCGCGCGGAGGTGGAACTCTCCGGCAACATCGCAACCCTGTCGGTAACCGTGGGGCTGCGCTATCCGGTGCCGCTGCGGCAGGCCACCGAAGAGCTGCGCCAGCGGATCATGGACCGCGTCACAGCCCTGACCGGGCTCGACGTGCGCCAGGTCGACATCACCGTCTCCTGGCTCACCGCCTCCGAGGACGGCAGCGGGCCCAGGAGGCTGTTATGAGCAGGACCGACGCCCGGTCCACGCCCCTGCGCCACCGGCCCAGCCGCGCCATCCCGGCTCTCATCATCGGACTGCTGATGCTGGGGGCGGGCATCACCCTGACCTGGCTCTCGATCGCTCGCCTGGCCGAGGGCATGTGGCCC
>NZ_JBNHIC010000204.1:0-498 GCF_059092905.1 Arthrobacter sp. B0427-1-12
CCAGTTTGGCCTGCTTCGATGTCCAGTTCTGCCCGTGGAGACGCTCGAAGCCGTCCAGGAGCAGGTCGAGGGCGAACTCGAACTCGAACTGGTCGTCGCAGCCGTGCCCGACCACCGAGCCGTCGTCATGTGTTGCCGCCATGGCGACCTGCGTGAGGTTCGGATACTGCTGGGCCATCTGCTGGAGCATGGCGGCCATCGCCTCCGGCGGCACGGCCGGGGTGTCCGCTTTCGGGCCGGCCGGGTTCTGGAACAGTTCCTGGGTGAAGCCCCACATGCGGCTGCCCAGGGCGTGCATGACGTGGTGGGTGAGGTCGAGGGAGAAGCCGCCGGCCAGGAACATGCCGATGAAGCTGTCCGTGTACTCGAGGACTGCCGGAGTCTGGTTGGTGCGGGATTCAAGCACCTGACGGGCCCATGGGTGCCGCAGCAGTACCCCCCTGGCCGAAAGCACCCGCTGCCGGACCGTGCTCTTCCAGCCGGCACCGCGGACGGGCG
>NZ_JBNHIC010000205.1:0-486 GCF_059092905.1 Arthrobacter sp. B0427-1-12
AATGGATTGGCAGTCGATGTTCGGGCCGAGTATTCCGCTGCTTGAGGCCTTTATCCGGGGCACAGTCATGTTTCTGGTGCTGTTCCTCCTGATGCGCATTGTCGGCCAGCGCGAGTCCGGGGCGCTGGGGCTGACCGATGTGCTGCTGGTCGTCCTCGTGGCCGAGGCTGCTTCGGTCGGTCTGCACGGGGAGGCCGAAACGATCACCGATGCTTTGGTGGTCGTGGCCGCGATCCTGTTTTGGAGCGTGGCAGTTGATGCCGTCGCCTACCGGTTCCCGCGCCTCGCGCCGCTGCTGAAGGCCCGGCCCCGGCAGCTCATCAGGAACGGTGAGCTGAACCGGAAGGTGATGCGCAGGGAATTCATGAACGAAGACGAGGTCTTCTCCCAGCGGCGGCTGCACGGCATCGAGGACATTGCGCAGGTGGAGCGTGCCTGCCTGGAGCCCAACGGCATGATCAGCGTCGTCCGCCGGGACCGTGGCGG
>NZ_JBNHIC010000206.1:0-484 GCF_059092905.1 Arthrobacter sp. B0427-1-12
ACGTTCTCGCCGACGAACAGGTGCAGCGAGGCGGCCGAGGCGTCGGCCAGGATCGCCATCCGACAGCGTCCGTAGCCGCGGGGCTGCCTGACTTCGACGGCCACCGCTACGAGGGATTTCTTGCCCTTGGCCCGCCCACCACGCAGCCTAGGCTCCTCACCGCCGATGTACGTCTCATCGACCTCGACGACGCCGCTCAACCGGTCTCGGCCGGGGCGTACCAGCACCGGGCGCAGCCGATGCAGCATCGCCCACGCGGTCGGATATGAGCCGATCTCAAGCGCACGCTGCAGGCTCAACGCCGAGACGCCGTCCTTCTGGGCGGCGAACATCCAGCACGCCGTGAACCACACCGTCAGCGGCGTGCGTCGCCGGTCGAACAGGGTGCCCGCGGTCACCGCGGTCCGCGCCCCGCAGCCCGCGCACTTGAACCGGCCATCACCGAGCGCCCAGCCGCCGACCTGCGCGCAGCGCGGACAGACGA
>NZ_JBNHIC010000207.1:0-482 GCF_059092905.1 Arthrobacter sp. B0427-1-12
CGAGGGCGGGAAGCCGGTGCGCACCCGCGTGGGCCACTCCTTCATCAAGGCCCGCATGGCCGAAGAGGGCGCCGTCTTCGGCGGCGAACACTCCGCCCACTACTACTTCCGCGACTTCTTCAACGCAGACACCGGCATGCTCGCGGCCATGCACGTGCTCGCCGCCCTCGGCGAAACCGGCACCCCGCTCTCGGAGCTGGGCCGCGAATACGAACCCTACTTCTCCTCCGGCGAAATCAACTCCCGCATCCAGGACGCGCCCGCCGCCGTCGCCCGCGTCGCCGCCGACTTCGCCGGACAGCCCGTCACCGTCGACGAGCTCGACGGCACCACCTTCACCGCGCAGGACGGCCGCTGGTGGTTCAACCTCCGCCCCTCCAACACCGAACCCTTCCTGCGCCTGAACGCCGAAGCCAGGGACAAAGCCACCATGGAAACCATCCGCGACCGCGTCCTGGCCCTCGTCCGCCAGGACACCACAG
>NZ_JBNHIC010000208.1:0-480 GCF_059092905.1 Arthrobacter sp. B0427-1-12
AGACGGCCAGCAGATCACAGAACGCCGCTGCCGCGCGCACCGGATCATAGCGGGCCCCCTCCCCCAATCCCATGGCTGGATTCTCCCCCGGACCCCGCACACAGGGAAGCGGCAAAGATGTTTATGACGAACGAAGGAAAAAGGCCCAGGAAAAGGGGACCGGGCATCTTTCAAAGACGCCCGGTCCCTCCGGTATGTGTCAGGATCCGGCCTTCTGCTGCCCGGCCGATTCCTGCCCGGCCGGTTTCTGTTCGGCTGGGGCTTCGACTGCTTCCTGGCGGTGTCCGGCAACCACTTCGATCTTCCGGCGCCTGGCGGCTTCGCTGACCGGAATGGTCACACTCAGCACCCCGTTGTCATAGTGCGCCGAAATCGCCTCGACATCGATGTCCTGGCCCAGGGTCAGCTGGCGCAGGAAGGAGCCGCTCTCGCGCTCCCGCAGCAGCCACTGCGTACCCTCGTGCTCGGGCAGGGTCCGCT
>NZ_JBNHIC010000209.1:0-478 GCF_059092905.1 Arthrobacter sp. B0427-1-12
GCGCTTCATCAGGGCTGGGTAAGGTGCGGGTGCTTCCCCGCCCCGCACGAGGTCCGGACCCCGGTACACGCCCGTCCTCTCATCGGGAAGCTGCTGCATGGGGCTCGGTGGACCGGCCGGAGGCGCGGGACGTGCGCGCGGAGGGTTGGGGGCGGCGATGGATGACGTACTCGGCGACCGCAAGGTTGATGACCCAGGCTGCTCCCATGAGCACTGCCCGGGTCAGCTCGCCGGTGGGACCGATGAGGAGCATCCAGGGCAGGAACACCACGACCTGGGTGCCGGCGCCCAGGCCGATGGCGTAGGCGCGGGTCATCCACGCGCCGTGCCCGATGAAGTCCCGGCGCCCGATCGCAAGGACACCCAGGACGAGGCAGGCGACCATGGCCGAGCCGAAGACCAGCCGGAGGATGAGGAGGATCTCGCCGTCGCTGGCGGGCAGGGCGTAGAAGGCCGACATCCACAGGCCGGACAGGGC
>NZ_JBNHIC010000210.1:0-477 GCF_059092905.1 Arthrobacter sp. B0427-1-12
ATCAGTTGCGTTCTCGGATGGCGGTTTCTGCCGGTTCAGGGGCTGGCTCCTGCCCTGGCGTTGCGGGGGCATTGACCGAGAGGCCGGCCAGGCTGTTGCCCAGTGTCCGGCGCAAGGTCAGAACGTCGTCGGGCTCGCCGGGTCCGCCGTGTTCGGGGCGGGTGCTCAGGGCATCCAGGGCAAGGGCGAACAGCCGGCGCGATGCCGCCACGGCCTCTTCCCTGTCCCGGCGGATCAGGTGCTCATTGACGAACAGGAGCAACAGGACGTCCTCAATCCACCGGTCGGGACGGAAGGCGCCCTCGGCCTTGGCGCGTTCGATCAGTTCCTCGAATCCCCGCAGGATGGTGGTGCGCAGCCGGTCGACCTCCGCGGATTCACCCTCGGGTACTTCCCGCAGCGCGCTCATGTAGCCCAGGTTGTTGATCTCTTCGAGGAACAGCTGCTCGAAGTACATCCTGAACCCTTCCCACCCTG
>NZ_JBNHIC010000211.1:0-470 GCF_059092905.1 Arthrobacter sp. B0427-1-12
TCCTCGTCCCGGATGTTCCGGGACAGTGCCTCGACAGTGGCGGCGATCTCGTTGATCAGCTGCTCGCGGGTACCGAAGTGGTAGACCAGCACGTAGGGGCTGATGCCCAGGGCCTCGGCCAGGGTCCGGAAGGACAGGGAGGACAGTGGCTTGTCTTGCAGGTAGTCGATGATCTGTTCCATCAGCTCGGTCTTGCGACCCGGGTTCTTCGGTCGTGCCATGAGGTGACTCTATCCCCTGATGATGACAGGAATGTTTCGCCCGTGAGCACGTTCGGCGACCCGGTACCGGTCTCAGACGTCCCCCGCCCGGAAGTTCCAGCCGGAGGGTTTGTACCCGGAACGTCGGTCCGGGTGCCGGAGGCGCCCGGCGGGTCTGTCAGGGGCGGGACCGGCCGATTTTCCTGATCTGGCTCAGCGGCAGGCCGGAGGCTGCGGCCAGTTCCCGCGGCGGGATTCCCTGGGCCAGCC
>NZ_JBNHIC010000212.1:0-468 GCF_059092905.1 Arthrobacter sp. B0427-1-12
AGGTCCGGGGCACGGCGGACAACCAGATCCCGGACGCTGAGGTGGCCCTGGTCGGCGGCCCGCAGGCGGGACCGACCTCGGGCCTCATCCTGCGCCGGCGCGATCAGTAGATCGGACGCAATCAAGTGGACCTCTGCCTGGGGTCCGGCGGCTCACAGACAAGCACATGACAAGGAGTGCACGTTCCCTGAACCGTTCCGGGATGCTCCTATTGCTGTCAATTCGCTTTTTGGGGGTTCTGGGCTGACAGCCACTTCCGGTACGTCGCTGCGAGGGCGTCGTTGCGGATGAGTGCGCGCTCGAGGCGGGAGATGACTGAGGGCTGTTCGTTGAGGTGGCCGGCGGCGGCCTTGATGGTGGGTCCGGGCTTGATGCGTCCTTGGCGCAGGCCGGTGTTGTCCGGAGCGGGCCGGGGTCGGTGATCCGGCGGTAGATTTCACGGGCAAGGTAGCGTTTGAGGCAGCGGAT
>NZ_JBNHIC010000213.1:0-466 GCF_059092905.1 Arthrobacter sp. B0427-1-12
CCGGCGAGCTGCCCGCTGGCGAGCAGCAGGAGCAGGGCGCCGGCGAGCAGGCTGAGCAGGCCAAGGATGAGCAGCCAGGTGCGGTTGAGGACTCCGGTGGTCTGGCGCATCATGATCCTTCTTTCCGCGGTGCGGGGAGGGCTTTCCACGGTGCGGGGAGGGCGGCAGCCATGTCAGGACTTCCGGGACCGGACTGCCGCGCTGACCCGTGGCATCGGTTCCAGGCCTGTGGATTCAAGCCGTTCCTGTACTTTGGTGATGACCCTGGTGCGCAGTTCATCGGTTTCGTGCAGGGGGGTGTTTATGGTGAGGTGGACCCTGCGCCCGGTGACGGTGGCGGAGGCGGTGCCGACGCCGTCGATATGGGCACAGTGCGCGCAGGCCAGGCGGGCGACCGCGCTGCGGGTCATGACGATCTCGCGGCTGGGGGGCGGCTGAGCCGGAGCGGCGGTGTCCGGAGCGGCGC
>NZ_JBNHIC010000214.1:0-464 GCF_059092905.1 Arthrobacter sp. B0427-1-12
AGAGTCGTTGGACCGCTTGTGGTCACCAAGTACCGAGTTCCGAGAGGTACTCGTACTGCCGTTCGCGGTACCGGTCCCAATCGAACTCGTTGTGGACGTACTCGAGCGCTGCCTGCATTGATTCCTTGGATCCGTCGGACGCGGGAACACCGAACTCGTCCTGAAGGATTTTGATCCAGTCGTCGTTGACCTTCTGGAACAGATCGACGAGTGCCTGCGGGTCGGAGATCGACTCCGGCGCCGAATCTACGAGCTTCTCTCCCTGCTCCTTCTGGAAGTCCGAGAGAGCGGTGACGAGGTCATCAGCCGGAGTCACGAAGGTGACACCGTACTCGTCCTCGGCGTTCTGATAGAAGTTGATGTACTCGCCGACGAGGTGGCCGCTGTTGCCGACGCTGATGAGCGGGACGGCTTCGTGGAAGATGTCCTGCACCTCCGCAGGCAGTGCGTCGTACTTCTCCTTG
>NZ_JBNHIC010000215.1:0-457 GCF_059092905.1 Arthrobacter sp. B0427-1-12
CGAGCTTCCAGACCACCACCTCATCCCCTCCCCGCAGGTGCTCAAGCATCCTGTCCAGTTCGGGCCGGCTGGCCCGCGTGCCGCTCACGCCCTGGTCCGTGAAGATCTTCTTGCAGCCGGCTGTCTTCAGCGCCGCGTGCTGCAGGTCCGCGTTCTGCTCCAGAGTGCTGACCCTGGCGTATCCGATGCTTGCCATGCCGCTCCCCCGCAGTCCCATCAAAGGCAATAATTCCGATTCCTGAGAACATCAGACGTGAGACCTATTGATGAGACAATGCGGGTTCCGGAAATCCGGGACTTCAACAGGCCGGCGGCAGCCCGTGCCGCCGGTCTTAGCAAACGATCCTTTCCTGAGACCGATACGCCAGCTCCCCTCCGGGCCGACGCGGGCTCTGGCGCGGTGGGCTGCGCAGTCCTAGCATGGGCCCAGTAAGTGCTTCCGGACCGTCGGGCCCGC
>NZ_JBNHIC010000216.1:0-455 GCF_059092905.1 Arthrobacter sp. B0427-1-12
CGCCGGTGGTTGAACCAGTCGATGTACTCGGCGACGGCGACCTCGAGGTGGCCGATGTCCCGCCAGGGGCCTTTGTTGCGCACGAGCTCGGCCTTGAACAGCGAGTTGAAGGCCTCGGCCATCGCATTATCGTAGGAATCCCCGCGGGAGCCCACGGAGGCGACCGCGTCGGCTTCGGCCAGCCGCTCGGTATAGCGGACGGCACGATACTGGACCCCGCGGTCGGAGTGGTGGACCAGGCCCGACAGGTCGGCCCCGTCCTTCGTGCGGGACCAGAGACCCATTTCCAAGGCGTCCAGCGCCAGGTCCGTGTAGAGGCTCGTGGCGACCTGCCAGCCGACGACCAGGCGGGAAAACACATCGATGACGAAGGCCGCATACACCCAGCCGGCGAAGGTGCGCACGTAGGTGATGTCGGCGACCCACAGCGTGTTCGGCGCGTCCGCGGTGAACCG
>NZ_JBNHIC010000217.1:0-455 GCF_059092905.1 Arthrobacter sp. B0427-1-12
TCAGCGTGGAACAGCGACGATTCCGGAGCCGTACTGTCCGACCCGGACCGCCAGGACAGCGTCCTGGTCGATACCGAGGCCGCCCAGGACGGTGCCTGCGCCCGCATCCAGGTCACGACCGGCCGGGTCTGCACGCTGCCGCCCTCGCATCCGGGCTCGTGCCGGTTCACCGATACCGGGGATGCCCAGGAAGAACCGGAACAGCCCAACGCCCCTGGTCCCGGATCAGTGACCGAGGCGTGGACTGAGGGCGATGCCGAGTCCGCTGACCGGCCCTGGTAACCGGCCGCCGGCAGCTGAACCGGATGGCCCGGAAGGTCGGAACCAGCCTGCTTCCGGAATCCGGACACTCCTGATCAGGGCGCAGTCTTTGCTCCGCCGGTGGTCAGGCCGCCCGCCGTTGTCACGCCCGGGTGGTCAGGTCGGTGATCAGCGCACCGGCGGCATGCTCGCGC
>NZ_JBNHIC010000218.1:0-450 GCF_059092905.1 Arthrobacter sp. B0427-1-12
AGGGCAAAGTCGACAACCTTCCTACTGTCGTCAGCCACTGCAGTGTTGCCCTGGACCGCCGTCGCTTCACCGCCGACGGCCCGGATACCCTCGACCACACTCTGCGCAGCATCGAAGTGGAGGTCGGCGACGACCACCTTGACGCCGAGTGATGCGAGCTCGTTCGACGTCTCCTTACCAATGCCGGAACCACCGCCTGTGACGATCGCTACCTTGCCATTCAATGCCATTCGATACTCCTTCTCGATGGTTCAGCGGGCAAACCGCCGTGTGATCCCCCACGCGTCATCCGTCCGAGAGACGCTCCAGGATGGTGACGTTGGCGAGGCCGCCGGCCTCACATACAGCCTGCAGGCCGAAACGACCGCCGGTGTCCTCAAGGTGATGCAGCATCGTCGTCAGAATCCGGGTACCCGAGGCGCCGAGTGGGTGTCCCAGCGCGATCGCCCC
>NZ_JBNHIC010000219.1:0-450 GCF_059092905.1 Arthrobacter sp. B0427-1-12
CGATGCTGATGCGTTCGGTGACGAACGCGTCCAGGTCGAGGCGGCCCAGCTTGTACTGCTCGACCAGCATGGGGAAGTCGCGGGAGGGCAGGCAGTCCCCGTACCAGGAGGACTTCAGCGCGCCGCCGCGGCCGAAGACGTCCAGCAGCGGCAGCTCGATGGTCATTTCCGGGGTCGGGACGCCGACCAGGACCACGGTGCCGGCCAGGTCGCGGGCGTAGAAGGCCTGCCGGTAGGTTTCGGGCCGGCCCACGGCCTCGATGACCACATCGGCCCCGTTGCCGCCGGTGAGGGCCCGGATGGCCTCCACCGGGTCCTGGCTGGAGGAGTCCACGGTGTGGGTGGCGCCGAGCTCCTTGGCGCGTTCGAGCTTGTTGGCGTCGATGTCGACGGCGATGATCGTGGTCGCACCGGCCAGCTTGGCGCCGGCGATGGCGGCGACGCCGACGC
>NZ_JBNHIC010000220.1:0-449 GCF_059092905.1 Arthrobacter sp. B0427-1-12
TCTCCGCTTTGGACTGGCCGGAGGAGAGCATCACTGCCCGCTGCGCCTCGGTCATTCCGGCCTCGTCCAGAACCGCTGCCATCAGGTCCCGGCGGACCCGCGGTTGACCGTCGGCCAGCACCCGAAGAACCGGAACCATAAACTCATGCCATTTGGGAATCGGTTCAACAACGGCTGGAACAGCTTCGTCCGTCACAATCCTCCTTCGAAAGCCGCGCGCGGCAGGAATGCATAGAGCATTTCAAACAAACCGGGCCGGAGTCTACGGAACATCCCGGGACCTGCCGCGGGAGGATGCAACAGAGAAGAACCGGTGAAGAATGAACCGGGCGGGTTTGGGTAGATCTTTGGGTTTTCTTGCCGAAAATCTGAGCCGGACACGGGACGATTCACCTGACAGAAAAAAGCATTCCGGCGCCCGTGTGAACCATAAAGCGGGGCCGGAAATA
>NZ_JBNHIC010000221.1:0-440 GCF_059092905.1 Arthrobacter sp. B0427-1-12
GGCCCAAGGGGGTTAAGGGAAAAAAACCCCCGCCCCGCCCAAAGCTCTTGGAACGCACAGCGCCCCCGGACCCTCAGGGTCCGGGGGCGCTTTGCATCGTAGGGGAACGGCGTGCCCACCGTTCAGCCGGTCGCCATTCTCCAGGCCGGTTTACGTATGCGCTAGTTATCGGTGTTCTCCTGTGATCACCGGGGGCGGATCCGGTCAGGGGTGTTTGTTGGCGGGTGGGTGCAGCTGGGTTTCCAGGCCGGCCAGGAGGATGGTGATTCCCTGGTCGAGTTCGGCCGCGCCGTCGTATTCGGCGAGGATGTGGGCCAGTTTGCGGAGTTGGGGGAAATCGCGTGCCGGCAGTCGGTGCAGGCCCAGGCGGAGCAGGTGTTCCTTTTCCTCGGGGTCGACGATGAATTCCTGCAGTTCGTTGAGAATATGACCGTAAAGGT
>NZ_JBNHIC010000222.1:0-438 GCF_059092905.1 Arthrobacter sp. B0427-1-12
TTGGCGCAGGCCGGTGTTGTCCGGAGCGGGCCGGGGTCGGTGATCCGGCGGTAGATTTCACGGGCAAGGTAGCGTTTGAGGCAGCGGATGATCTCCCTGCTTGCTCCGGCCCTCGGCGGTGCGTTTGTTCACGTAGTCCCCGGTGCGCGGGCACGAGGACATGCGGACCAGGACGACCTGGTGCAGGGCCCGGTTGGCGTTGCGGTCACCGCCGCGGCTGAGCCGGTGCCGGGTCGTCTTTCCCGATGATGCCGCAGGAAACCACCCGCGGGGCGTTTCCATACCCGGCCCATTGTCATCAGCGATGACGCGCCCATCGTCAAATAACGCGACGGGTAACAGGCGTCCGCGGCCTCGATTTCGGCGGCCAGGGACCGGTAGCGGACGGCCGGCGGCTTCAGCGTCAGCAAGGTGATGTATTCCGGGTCGGCGGCATGG
>NZ_JBNHIC010000223.1:0-436 GCF_059092905.1 Arthrobacter sp. B0427-1-12
GGCCTACCTGACCGGCGCGGTTCCGGCCCCGGTGCTCACTGAACTGCGCAAGGCCCTGACCGCCATACGCAACGCTGCAGCACAGCGGTAACCGGCCCCAACGCCTGGCTGGACCTTCCTGCGCCCCGCCAAGCGGTCCCGGCACAGGGCAGCCGCTGTGTTAAGCAGATCGGGGGTCTGGCGTTGCTGCCGCCAGGGCCCCCGGTCCCGTTGCTCCGCCATGACGGAGCCGGTAGCGCACCTTCCGGAATTACCTCCGAGCGGCTATCCCGCTGCTGTGCGGGACCGCACCGTGCGCTACGCCATTAAATTACTGCTGCCGCACGGTGCAGACAAGAGGGCGCGTTGACTCATAGAAAACCTCCGCGTAGCGGTATACGTTGCCTCATTTGAAATCCTCCGCCTGGCGGCGTGGTGGACCGGTGTTGGCGGCCGA
>NZ_JBNHIC010000224.1:0-433 GCF_059092905.1 Arthrobacter sp. B0427-1-12
GTCCACAACGAGTTCGATTGGGACCGGTACCGCGAACGGCAGTACGAGTACCTCTCGGAACTCGGTACTTGGTGACCACAAGCGGTCCAACGACTCTCGTCGGCGAAGTAGCCGGCAGTCATATCAAGAAAACAAGGAGCCTCATGATGAAACCTAATAGGACTGGTCGTGTTGGTGCGGCTGTGGTGTCGTTGTCGGCCGCAGCAGTGTTGCTCGCCGGGTGTGCCGGGGGTGCCTCGGATGCGGGGGCCGGGACGGCCGGAGGGAACGCGGGAGACGCGATCGCAGCGATGGAACCGGTGGAGCTCGTGGTTTCTGAGCCGTTCCCGGCGGCGTATTCGAATAACAAGGGCATGAAGTTGTTCATGGATTACGTGACCGAGCACACGGACGGCAAGGTGACGTTCGACGTCTATGACAGCAGCACGTTGCA
>NZ_JBNHIC010000225.1:0-406 GCF_059092905.1 Arthrobacter sp. B0427-1-12
GGCGGAGTGTTCGCCGCCGAAGACGGCGCCCTCTTCGGCCATGCGGGCCTTGATGAAGGAGTGGCCCACGCGGGTGCGCACCGGCTTCCCGCCCTCGCGGGCGACCAGTTCGGGCACGGCCAGGGAGGTGATCAGGTTGTGGATGATCACCGGCTCCGCCTCGCCGGCGGCCTTGGCGCGGGCGATTTCGCGGCGGGCGACCAGGGCGGTGATGGCCGAGGGGCTGACCGGGTCCCCGTTTTCGTCGATCACGAAGCAGCGGTCCGCGTCGCCGTCGAAGGCCAGGCCGATATCCGCCCCGTGCGCGACGACGGCGGCCTGCAGATCCCGGAGGTTTTCCGGTTCCAGCGGGTTGGCCGGGTGGTTGGGGAAGGAGCCGTCCAGCTCGAAGTACAGCGGCACGATC
>NZ_JBNHIC010000226.1:0-405 GCF_059092905.1 Arthrobacter sp. B0427-1-12
CAGCAGGGCCTGGTTCATGGCTGCACTCCTTTGATCATCCTGATGTTCAGCGGCTCACGCCGTGGACGGCGAGGTACTGCCTGACGATCTCGTTGAATTCGGCGGCGCGCTCGACCTGGGACCAGTGGCCGCACTGGCTGAAGATGTGCGCGTCGGCGGTCGGGATGACGTTGAGCAGTTCCCAGGTGCGCGAGACCGGGATCACGACGTCCTGGACGCCGTGGATCAGCAGGACCGGGATCTGAAGCCTGGAGAGCACCTCGAAGTCCAGCGGCAGCGCGTCGCGGTCCCGGTCGCGGGCGGTGACGACCTCGATCAGGCGGTCCGAGGCGGTGTCGTTCAGCGCGGCCGCGTAGCGCAGTGAGACCAGTTCGTCGGTGACCAGGGACTTGTCGACGACGAACT
>NZ_JBNHIC010000227.1:0-393 GCF_059092905.1 Arthrobacter sp. B0427-1-12
AGGGCTACGGTCTGGGCACGCACTTCGAGGGCCGCAACGCCACCCACCAGATGAAGAAGCTCACGCTCGAGGACCTGAAGAAGTTCCGCGACCACCTGCGGATCCCCATCAGCGACGAACAGCTCGAAGCTGACCTCTACAACGCCCCGTACTACCACCCGGGACCCGATTCGCCCGAGATCAAGTACATGCTCGAGCGCCGGAAGACCCTGGGCGGCTTCGTTCCCGAGCGCCGCGACAACTCCAAGCCAATCCACCTGCCGGATGAAAAGGCCTACGAGGTCGCCATGCGCGGCTCGGGCAAGCAGCAGGCAGCCACCACCATGGCCTTCGTCCGGCTGCTCAAGGACCTGATGCGGGACAAGGAGTTCGGCAAGCGCGTCGTGCCCATCA
>NZ_JBNHIC010000228.1:0-391 GCF_059092905.1 Arthrobacter sp. B0427-1-12
AGCTCACCGGCGACCTTCTTTCGTGATCCGGCTGATGGTGTCCCTGCCAGACCTTGGCCCCGTAGACCTCCTCGAAGTGCGCGGCGATCTCCCCGGTGGTCAAACCCCGGGCACTCAGGGAGAGCACGACCTGATCGATCCCGTCCAGCCGCCGTTTCCGCTTGGGCACAATCACCGGCTCGAAGGACCCCTCCCGGTCCCGGGGCACCTCGATCTCGACCGGACCGATCTCGGTCAGCACCGTCTTCACCCCTGGTGCCATTGCGCAAGTTCGCCGCGATCGGAGTCTGGCCATGCTCGTGCCCGAGGTGCTCGGTCAGTTCCGCCTCCAGCGCCGTCTCGAGCACGTTCTTCGTGAGCTGGCTCAGCAGCCCACCAGGGCCCACCAGAC
>NZ_JBNHIC010000229.1:0-387 GCF_059092905.1 Arthrobacter sp. B0427-1-12
AAGATCCCACGCCGGGATGCCCGCATTCGCCGGGACGACCTCGACAAGGCGTTCGACGAGCCCGCACGAAGAAGAGCCGACCAAGGAGGAACAGGACTCATGTCGGCCAAGGCGCGCCGATAACAGCGCACAGGGGTATTCAGCTGACCGGACTGGACTGCAGTCGTGGGATGGGAGGCAGCCGGAGGCCGGTAGGCCCTACCCGAGGTCGACCGGGGAGTTTCAGTCCTGGTTCGCGACTGATGCCGGCTGCTTGGACTATCTGGGGTGGCTGCGCTGGCCGGAGGGATTCGTCTGTCCGCGCTGCGCGCAGGTCGGCGGCTGGGCGCTCGGTGATGGCCGGTTCAAGTGCGCGGGCTGCGGGGCGCGGACCGCGGTGACCGCGGG
>NZ_JBNHIC010000230.1:0-387 GCF_059092905.1 Arthrobacter sp. B0427-1-12
TGCTATTCGCCCTTCCGTTCCGCGAGCATGCCGTAACGCGTCGAAACGATGACCTCGTCACGCTGGTTGAACGTCGAATGCGAGAACACGATCTCGCTGCTCCATTTCTCGGGTATTCCCGTCCGGCGCGAGTGGGTTCATGGTGGACGACACTGTTCGCGCAACATGCCGTTCACATCGCCGAAAATCAACCGGTCGATTGGTTGATCTTTGCAGAAGGCCTGCGACGGGTCAACCCCATTGCACCCGCGCAGTGCCCGCCCGTCCACCATCGAGTCGCCGAGCGGGACGAGATGTAGCCGTCAGGGCCAGTTGCCTGCTAGGGTGATTCAACCGATCATTTGGTTGTCTGAGACGCAAGAGGAGATCCAATGCCAAACAAGCAAG
>NZ_JBNHIC010000231.1:0-375 GCF_059092905.1 Arthrobacter sp. B0427-1-12
GGAAGTACACGGCGAACCCGGCCAACTCATCCAGACCTGTGTTTCGGCAGCAGCCGGACCCGTCAACCTCGAACTCTGAGGAGCATCGTTCCATGACCCTTACTTCCAACCGCCCGGGACCGGGCACGACCTCCCCGGAACATCCGAAGACGTCCGCGGCCGCGTCTGCGGCGGCAGCCGCACCCAAACCCCGGCCCGGGGCCCTGGCCGCCTCTGGCGGGCCCGTCGTCCGTCCGCCGACGGCCGCGCACCTGACCGACGAACAGGTCGCCGAACTCGGCCGCGAGCTGGATGCGATCCGCGACGACATTCTGGCAAAACGCGGCGCCTCCGACGCCGCCTACATCCGGCGCATGATCAAGATCCAGCGCGTCC
>NZ_JBNHIC010000232.1:0-373 GCF_059092905.1 Arthrobacter sp. B0427-1-12
AACCCGGCCAACTCATCCAGACCTGTGTTTCGGCAGCAGCCGGACCCGTCAACCTCGAACTCTGAGGAGCATCGTTCCATGACCCTTACTTCCAACCCCCCGGAACCGGCTACGGCCGCCGGCACGACCTCCCCGGAGCAGCCGAAGACATCCGCGGCCGCGTCTGCGGCGGCAGCCGCACCCAAACCCCGGCCCGGGGCCCTGGCCACCTCCGGCGGGCCCGTCGTCCGTCCGCCGACGGCCGCGCACCTGACCGACGAACAGGTCGCCGAACTGGGCCGCGAGCTGGATGCGATCCGCGACGACATTCTGGCAAAACGCGGCGCCTCCGACGCCGCCTACATCCGGCGCATGATCAAGATCCAGCGCGTCC
>NZ_JBNHIC010000233.1:0-373 GCF_059092905.1 Arthrobacter sp. B0427-1-12
TTGCGGATAGTTGCTGCTGGTCATAAGGTGTGCCTTCCGATCGGTGCGAACTTCCCCCGGCCCGCTGGATGCGGATCGTTCGCACAATGTACCAATGGGGGAGAGGCCTGACGAGGGCAGGGAAGGTTTGATCTGCCTTTATTCGAGAAGGATGTCAGGAGCCGCGGAATCCAAAGCGTTAGGCGCGTGAATTCAAAAGGCTCGTAACCTTGGGTCGCTGAGCCGTTAATGCCGTGAACGGACAGGGCGTAGGGCAGGCACTCCGGAAGGCGGTGTCTGTTTACTGCCGGGTCTGTGATCCGTTCCGGGAGCGTAGGGCGGACCATGGGTCCAGGGCGTAATAGGTTCGGCGGTGGTAGAGCAGCGGCGCGGC
>NZ_JBNHIC010000234.1:0-371 GCF_059092905.1 Arthrobacter sp. B0427-1-12
CCAGCATTTCCGCATCAACCATGCCCCATCATGAGAAGCCCGGAAGCACGAACCAGCCGTCGACGCGCCGCACCACCACCGAAAGTGCGACAGAGCCCGAATAACGGTGGGAACGGCGTGGCCTGACCGAAAGGAACGGCAATGACCGAGACCGTAGAGATGATCGATCCTGTGACGGGAGAGATCATCGATCAGCAGCAGCTCGCGCAGCAACTGCTGGCACAGGCAAAAGAACAGGGCGTGAGTCTGATGGGCCCCGGGGGCCTGCTTGGCAGTCTGACCAAGTCAGTGCTCGAAACGGCCCTCGAGGCGGAGCTGACCGAGCACCTCGGGCACGAGAAGCACGGGGCTGCGGAGGGCCCCAATGTGCG
>NZ_JBNHIC010000235.1:0-369 GCF_059092905.1 Arthrobacter sp. B0427-1-12
TCGGGATGGATTTGGCGTATTCCAGGGCCCCGGCGGAGAACCGGCTGGTGGTGATGAAGACCCCGCGGGTGGCCCCGCGGCCGGCCAGGGCCCCGACAAACGACTGGATCGCTTCCCGGCCGACCGTGACGTCCGCAGCGTAGCGTTTGGCCTGGATATAGATCTGGTCCAGGCCCAGGGCGTCCTGGTCGATGACGCCGTCCACGCCTCCGTCGCCGGATCCGCCGATGCGCCGGCCGCGGTTTTCGGCCCCGCCGTAGCCCATCGCCAGCAGGAGTTTCACCACGGCTTCTTCAAAGAAGTCCGGGTGGCGGTCCTGCAGCCGCTTGAGCAGGTCCGTGGCCAGATCCGCCCGCAGCAGTTCGATGC
>NZ_JBNHIC010000236.1:0-367 GCF_059092905.1 Arthrobacter sp. B0427-1-12
TCCGGCCGCCGAACGGGACTGCCTGGCCCAGGCGCTCAACGGGTGCCTGCGCGAACGGCACTGCAGCTACCGGGCAACCTACAGCGGCAACAGCCGGACCGGCCCCGGACCCGGACGGTGACCCGGGATTGAGCCGGTCCGTAACGGCAATAAACCTAGCTTCCCCATACCACCCAAAGCCCCTTTAGGGAGTGGTTTCCATGGCGACCGAACCCGCCGAGCCCGCATCCAGGATCGATCTTCCAGAATCAGCAGGCGAGACCGCCCTGCCGACCTTTGAGGTCACCGTGCGCATCCGCCGTTTCAACCCCGAACTGTCCGACCAGGCGCACTGGGAGGACTTTCCTCTGACCATGCAGGGGACGGA
>NZ_JBNHIC010000237.1:0-363 GCF_059092905.1 Arthrobacter sp. B0427-1-12
GGGCCGGCAGGAACCGGCCCAGGCCGCCTACACCTGCAGCCGCTGCCGGAGTACCCGCACCCACCGGGTACCGGATACCTGGACACCCCCCAACTGGGACTGGTTCGCCTGATATTGCGGGACTCTGCGGGACCGAAAGCCGGCTGACCCGGAACCGTCACCGGAACCGCGTGCCCGGATCGTTTCGCGGTGCCCTCTTGTGGATGCGCTCTGATCTTCGTTTCTCCCTGCCCCGGTACCTGGACAACGCCCTGGTCTGCGCTCCTCCGCTCTGACCACAGCGCAGGTCCGGCCACAGCCAGGGGACGGCGGGGAGGACCTTCCCCGGGTGCGGATCCGGTGCGAGAATCGACAGTGTCGTCC
>NZ_JBNHIC010000238.1:0-359 GCF_059092905.1 Arthrobacter sp. B0427-1-12
CGCTGCGCGCCTGCGGCGAGTACGAGGTCACCTACGAGTTCTACAAACCCATCAAGGAATACATTGCCGGTTTCGGCGTCACGACGGCGGTGCTGAAGTAAATGAGCCAGGAAATGACACAGGAAACCACTACCCGCCGCCAGCTGCTCACCGCTCTGGCCGATGAACTGTTCGAAGCCTACGACACCCGGGTTCCGGTGGCGCCTTTGCGGGACCGGGTCGAGGGTATGACGGTCCAGGACGCGTATGAGGTCCAGGACGCCCAGCTGCGCCGGCATCTGGCGGCCGGGCGGGTGCTGGCCGGCCGGAAGGTCGGTCTGACCTCGCTGGCCATGCAGGCCCAGCTGGGTGTGGACGCG
>NZ_JBNHIC010000239.1:0-357 GCF_059092905.1 Arthrobacter sp. B0427-1-12
GCCGACGAGGTGGCCGCTGTTGCCGACGCTGATGAGCGGGACGGCTTCGTGGAAGATGTCCTGCACCTCCGCAGGCAGTGCGTCGTACTTCTCCTTGTTCATCATGTAGCCCGGACCGGGGATCGAGCTGAACGTCAGGGGGGTGTAATACTTCGCCACTTCCGCGAGGCCGTTGGTGGTGTTGTTCTGAAGCGGGCCGACCTGGCAGTCGACCGTGCCGCGCTGCAGCGCCTCGTATGTCTCGTTCGAGTCGACCAGCACCGGAGTCATTCCCAGGGCTTCCATCTCCGCGTTGTAGACACCGCCCGCGCTGCGGCCCAGCCTGCCCTTGGCGTCAGCAAGCGTCTCCAGCGGTTT
>NZ_JBNHIC010000240.1:0-351 GCF_059092905.1 Arthrobacter sp. B0427-1-12
GCAGTACCCGGCAGAGACTGCTTCAGCCGAAACCTGAAGCGGCACTGCAGAAGACAGGAAAAGAAAACCGACAGTGAATGCTGTCTGCACCTCCCACGCGGGCAATGCAGCCCGTATGCCTTGAACTCTCATCGCGAACAACGGACACCTGACGTATATGCCGTTATCGGTATTCGGGGAGTATGTGCTGCTCCGGCATCCGGTAATGGTTCCTGCCGGCCCGGCTGATCCGGGCGGTTCAGTCTTGTTTGGAATTTCTGGCTCGGGCGGTCAGTGGTGTTACCGCCCACAGGCCCAGCATGACCAGGCCCAGGCACAGTGCGGTGAGGGCTCCTTGGGTCCTGCCGAGGA
>NZ_JBNHIC010000241.1:0-347 GCF_059092905.1 Arthrobacter sp. B0427-1-12
CGGCTCCCGGCCCGCCTCCGGACGGTGTTCCCGTTCCCCGCACACCGGCCCGGCGGCCCCGCCTGAACCGGGACCTCGTTCTGGCCACCGCGCTTCGGGTCATCGACGCGGAGGGTCTGGACGCACTGACCATGCGCCGGCTTGGACAGGAACTGGGCCGTGACCCGATGGCGCTCTACCGTTACGCGGACAACCGGGCCGCACTCCTGGACGGCGTCGCGGAACTTGTCCTCAGCGAGCTAGTCATCCACCCCGAAGACAGCGACTGGAAGTCCCAGCTCAGACAGACCGCCCACGAGTTCCGGCGGATCGCCCTGACCCACCCCCACGTGGTGCCGCTGCTGGTC
>NZ_JBNHIC010000242.1:0-346 GCF_059092905.1 Arthrobacter sp. B0427-1-12
GTTTGTGCCGTTCCTCGAGTACGACGTGGAGATCCGCTTCGGTGATCTGCACGACGAACGTGATCGAGTCGATCAACGCCCGCTACCGACGGGCGGTCAGGGCGCGCGGGCACTTCCCCAACGAGGCCGCGGCGCTGAAGTGCCTCTACCTGGTCACCCGGTCTCTTGACCCTACCGGCGGCGGCCGGGCACGCTGGGTGATGAGGTGGAAGCCCGCGCTGAACGCGTTCGCGATCACCTTCGCCGGTAGGTTCGAGAGAACCTCCCACTGATGAAAACCGCCGGACCCCACACACCGTCTATCCCAGTGTCACTATTTTGGAGTGCCGGTTGGTTCGCTCCACCG
>NZ_JBNHIC010000243.1:0-336 GCF_059092905.1 Arthrobacter sp. B0427-1-12
AAGTCCTTTCGATCAAGCTGCCCGCCGCAGGGGGAACGGCAGGGCCGCCAGATACTTTACTGTCCGGACGGTTGGGTGCGGATTTCCCGCGCCGGGAGCGCGAAGGTCGGCACCGGGCGGCTGTTCCGTCCCCCGGGCCTGCCGGATCCTGCCGCATACTCGGGATTCTCGGCCCTGCCCCGGACTGCCGACGGGGCAGGGCACCCCTTCTCGTTTCCCCGACACTGCCCTGTTCCGGAACATATGCGCTGTTATCGGCGATTGGGTGGCAGAAGAGACTCGAGGGGGCCTTGAGTGGACTGTTCCCTGGAAGTTGGAGCCGATATTGAACGGTGG
>NZ_JBNHIC010000244.1:0-334 GCF_059092905.1 Arthrobacter sp. B0427-1-12
GGGGACTCGTCGCGTTCATCATCGCTCAGGTCCCTGCGAATGTTCCTGCCGCGGCTGCGCCGGATCATACAGTTCAGTGTAGGCGGCGCACCGCCGCAGACACCTGCCTGGTGCGGAGCTGCTGCTTCGCCTGATCCGGCGGCGGCTACCCTAAATTGAGGATTCCGCCGCTGGGGCTGTGGTGAAACGATTGCGGTATCAGCAGGCGGTCCTCCTGCGGGGCGGGCCGTCCGGTACCACGGGAGCCTTCCATGTCCACCGACCCTGTCCGGCTTCGCCGGTACACCACCGCAGCCGCCCTCTTTGTCGCCGGCATCTGCAACACCCTCGCGTT
>NZ_JBNHIC010000245.1:0-333 GCF_059092905.1 Arthrobacter sp. B0427-1-12
CCGGAGGCGGTGTCGGGAATCGAGTCGGGGCTGTCGGACATCACGCTCTACATTCCCGGTCTCGCTGCCGCGGATATTCCCGGCGGCGGGTGGGCGGGGGGTCTCGCGGCGTTCACAGCAGACACGCCGTTGGAGATGCTGGCGGGTTCGCCGGCAGCCACGGCAGTGTGGTCCAGCGAGCAGATCCAGGCGGAATTCGCAGAATCCAACGCTGTCTACCTCGGCGGGTGGACCGGCGACAACTACACACCGCTGTGCACCAAACCGCTGGAGACGCTTGCTGACGCCAAGGGCAGGCTGGGCCGCAGCGCGGGCGGTGTCTACAACGCGGAG
>NZ_JBNHIC010000246.1:0-328 GCF_059092905.1 Arthrobacter sp. B0427-1-12
GAGAGCACCTCGAAGTCCAGCGGCAGCGCATCGCGGTCCCGGTCCCGGGCGGTGACAACCTCGATCAGGCGGTCCGAGGCGGTGTCGTTCAGCGCGGACTGGTAGCGCAGGGAGACCAGTTCGTCGGTGACCAGGGACTTGTCGACGACGAACTGCTCCAGGGTGCGGCGGATGCCGGCCTCGGACAGTTCCGGCTTGGAGTGGCCGGACAGGGCTGCGGTCTTCTTGGCTCCGCCGGTGCCCATGGACACGATGCCCAGCAGGCGCTCCGGGAAGTCGATGGCGAACTGCATGGCGACCCAGCCGCCGATGGAGTTGCCCACGATCC
>NZ_JBNHIC010000247.1:0-321 GCF_059092905.1 Arthrobacter sp. B0427-1-12
GGCAGGACCGGCCGGTCGGCATATCCCAGTCAGGGGCGATGCCACGCTCCTCTCAAGCCAGGCCGGCCGGTCCGTCCGTGCCAGCCGGCCGCACTACAGACATTAGCCACGAAGGCGAAAAACGGTGGAGCGAACCAACCGGCACACCAAAATAGTGACACTGGGAATAACGGTGGGTCTGGCTTGGCGCTTGGTTAGTTGATTCTGCCTTCGAATGCGATGGCGAACGCGTTCAATGCAGGCTTCCATCGTGTGGCCCATCGTGCCCGTCCCCGTCCGGTGGGGTCAAGGGAACGGGTGACGAGGTAGAGGCATTTCAGC
>NZ_JBNHIC010000248.1:0-319 GCF_059092905.1 Arthrobacter sp. B0427-1-12
TCAACCGTCCGGGACCTCACCACCACCCTGGAAGCACCACTGCAGCACCTCGCTCTGCGGATCGAGGTCAGTTCCCACGGCAAAACCGCCAGGGAAAGCCAAACCGCAGTACGATCCCCGATGCATGACCGATACGCTCGCCCCGACCTTTCAGGAGTCATCATGACAACACCCCGCAACGAGCACACCCCACACCACCGCCTGGCCGAGACCAAGGCCGCGCTGAAGACCACCGAACTCATCGTTTACCTCGCCGCGGTCCTGGGCACGATCATCACCGCGATAGTGGTGGGCGAGAACGGCGACGAGAATGCCGGCG
>NZ_JBNHIC010000249.1:0-318 GCF_059092905.1 Arthrobacter sp. B0427-1-12
TCAAGGCCGAGCTCGTGCGCAACAAAGGCCCCTGGCGGGACATCGGCCACCTCGAGGTCGCCGTCGCCGAGTACATCGACTGGTTCAACCACCGGCGCCTGCACGGCGAAATCGGCTATGTCCCGCCTGCCGAATACGAGCTGTCCCACATCGGGAAACCAATCCAGGAACTACTCACAAATCCCAGCTAAAAACGTCTCCACAAAACCCGGGGCTTGACAGGTGTCGCAGTTTTTGGTTATGCACCAGCCGGTGAGGGTGCTCATGGTTGGTTGTGCTCCTGTGGTGGGCTCGGGGCGTGCTCATCCCGGGGCTGGG
>NZ_JBNHIC010000250.1:0-306 GCF_059092905.1 Arthrobacter sp. B0427-1-12
CGATCCGCAGCCCCGTCCCGTTCATCTCCACAACAGGAAATTAACAGGACCGCCGGCGGATTAAAAGACCCTCGCCGGAAAACCTAACAAAGTACTATTAGAGCAAGGGAACGCCGGTGTAGGCCGTGATAGCTGCTTTATTCCCTTCGATAACCGTGAATATGTATGGAACGGACACGGCGCAGGGCACGCATTCGGGAAGGCGAAGCCTGTTTACTGCCGGGTCTGTGATCCGTTCCGGGAGCGTAGGGCGGACCATGGGTCCAGGGCGTAATAGGTTCGGCGGTGGTAGAGCAGCGGCGCGGC
>NZ_JBNHIC010000251.1:0-302 GCF_059092905.1 Arthrobacter sp. B0427-1-12
GGAACAACGCCATCAAACGCCTCAATGACCTCGGCTACGACGTCACCCTCACGCCGGCCGCCGCAGCCTGACTCACCCTACTTTCGTATTAGGACACCGGGGGAAGGGCTTGGCCATGAAGATATTCGTTCCGGATCCGTCAAATCCGTCCCCGGAGTACCTGCGGTCCATCGGGGCGGCCGGGCTTCCTGCTTTGTTGAGAGCTGTGCCCGGGTCGGGGTGACAGAAAAGTCTGCACGGGTGGCCGGGTCAGGCGTAGCGTGGGGAACATAGTTTTTCGCAGGGAGCCTTGGTGGAACGCA
>NZ_JBNHIC010000252.1:0-288 GCF_059092905.1 Arthrobacter sp. B0427-1-12
GCTTCTTCGGCGGCGCTTTCGAGCTGTCGTTGGACGGACTCCCAGCCGGTTCCGGGGCCGGGATTGATGGTGATTTTCTGAGCGTGGTGTTTCACGGGAGGCGGTCCTTTCAGGGAAGGGGTGAACAGGTCCGGGTGGGAAGGCAGCCAGGCCGGGATCGGGGGCGGACCGGGGGCTTCGGTCCGGCCGGCCCCGCATCGCGAGTGTCCTTTCCTGATCGCACTTGGGCAACCGGTCACCTCCTCTGCGGGAGTGCCGGGCCTGCCTGCCGTCCATGCGCGTTCACCA
>NZ_JBNHIC010000253.1:0-280 GCF_059092905.1 Arthrobacter sp. B0427-1-12
CAGATGTACGGACGTGCCGGCTTCACCCTGCTCCGCCACCGCATCCTCCTCGGCTGACGGACGCCCACCCAACCACCACCGAAAGTGCGACAGAGCCGTTATTCGGACAGTCCCGACTGATCCCATTCACAGCATCCCAAATGTCGCAAATAGGGTGAGTTGGTACCGCTGGTCTGGGCAGTTGGTGTGTGATCTCGTCACATCGTGGACACTGGATCTCGTCACTTCGGGGACGCTGAATCTCAGGGCTTCGTGCACGACTACCAGCGCGCCCCTGCCG
>NZ_JBNHIC010000254.1:0-279 GCF_059092905.1 Arthrobacter sp. B0427-1-12
CGCCCGTCGGTAGCGGGCGTTGATCGACTCGATCACGTTCGTCGTGCAGATCACCGAAGCGGATCTCCACGTCGTACTCGAGGAACGGCACAAACTCCGCCCAGGAGGACTCCCAGAGCTGCACGATCGCTGGATACCGCTGGCCCCACTCGGCCGTGAACTCGGCGAACCGGTCCTTCGCCGCCTGCTCACTCGGTGCGGTGTAGACCGGCTTGAGCGCCTTGACGATCCCGTCGCGGTGCTGCCGGCCGGCGTAACGGAAGCTGTTGCGGATCAGGT
>NZ_JBNHIC010000255.1:0-279 GCF_059092905.1 Arthrobacter sp. B0427-1-12
TCGCATGGCCGCTGCTGCTGCTGGCACTGTGGCGCAGCGGTGTGCTGCCCTGGTGGCCGGCGGTGGCGATGTTCACCGGCATGGCAATACCGATCTTCCTGCCCTACAGCGTTGTCTTCCCACCCCTTGCGGCCACCGTCCAGGCCGTTGCGCTGATCTACATCGGCCTGCAGGTACTGGAGGCCGGCACCAGCCCGCGCATAGCCCTCCGGCCCAGGGCCCGCGGGCCGGCGCGACACAAGAGAACCCAGACCCGGCCCGGCACGGCCTGAGACGCCG
>NZ_JBNHIC010000256.1:0-278 GCF_059092905.1 Arthrobacter sp. B0427-1-12
CCATAAACACCCCCCTGCACGAAACCGAAGAACTGCGCACCAGGGTCATCGCCAAAGTACAGGAACGGCTTGAATCCACAGGCCTGGAACCGATGCCACGGGTCAGCGCGGCAGTCCGCTCCAGGAAAACCTGACATGGCTGCCGCCCTCCCCGCACCGTGGAAAGCCCTCCCCGCACCGTGGAAAGAAGGATCATGATGCGCCAGACCGCCGGAGTCCTCAACCGCACCTGGCTGCTCATCCTTGGCCTGCTCAGCCTGCTCGCCGGCGCCCTGCTC
>NZ_JBNHIC010000257.1:0-277 GCF_059092905.1 Arthrobacter sp. B0427-1-12
ACGGCATACACCTGAGGCGGCCAACAGTAGGTATACGCCGTACACTTGTCAATAGAAGACAGGTCCGGCGGCTGTCCAGGGAAAGGCGGTGCAGATGCCCCAGCAGATCGACGTCAAGCGGCGCGGGCGCCTGAACAGGGACCGCGTGCTGGCCGCCGCCGTCGCACTTGCCGACGAAACCGGCATCCAGCCGCTGAGCATGCGCAGGCTGGCGCAGGAGCTTGGGGTGGTGCCGATGGCGCTCTATAAGCACGTGGCGAACAAGGATGAACTGCTC
>NZ_JBNHIC010000258.1:0-274 GCF_059092905.1 Arthrobacter sp. B0427-1-12
CATCGTGTGGCCCATCGTGCCCGTCCCCGTCCGGTGGGGTCAAGGGAACGGGTGACGAGGTAGAGGCATTTCAGCGCCGCGGCGTCGTTAGGGAAATTGCCCCGGGCCCTCACAGCGCGCCGATAGCGGGCGTTGAGGGACTCGATGGCGTTGGTCGAGCAGATCACCCGCCGGATATCCACGTCCCAGTCCAGGAACGGGACGAACTCGGACCAGGCGTTGCGCCAGAGCCTGGTGATTGCCGGGTACTGGGTGCCCCATTTCGCGTCGAACT
>NZ_JBNHIC010000259.1:0-273 GCF_059092905.1 Arthrobacter sp. B0427-1-12
GCATGAGCAGCGGCCGGGGCTGCTCGGGCAGCACGAAATCCCCCTGCGGAGGTGCCAGGAACAGCACATCCCCGGGGCGGGTGTTGCGGACCAGGGCGCGGGAGACCGCACCGACGTCGGTCACGGTAATTGCGGGATCCTGGCCTGCCGCTGTGCTGAGCGAATACGAGCGCCAATGCCACACCCCGTCCATCTCGACGCCGATCCGCGCCCACTGGCCGGCCTTGTGCGCCTGCCAGCCGCGTCCGGGCCGGAAGAAAATGGTTGCGGAGC
>NZ_JBNHIC010000260.1:0-272 GCF_059092905.1 Arthrobacter sp. B0427-1-12
GGTGGGAGAGGTTGCCGGTCATCAGGTGCATGAGCCTGGATCCGGAAATGTTGGCCGAGCCGATCATCTGGCGCACGTACCAGTCCCCGCGGGTTTCGCCGTCGGCCATGTCCTCGGTGAAAGTGTCGGCGCCGTCGGGGAAGTGTCCGCAGAAGATGACCGCGTGGGCCCAGACGTTGCGGACCGCGTTGGCTGCCAGGGTCCCGTACAGGGCTTGTTTGCCGGAGCCGGTGAGCAGGGCCAGTGCCGGGGTGGCCGCGTAGTCCTTGGTG
>NZ_JBNHIC010000261.1:0-270 GCF_059092905.1 Arthrobacter sp. B0427-1-12
TCAGGGTCCCGGCCCGTACTTTCGTATTGCCGGTGCCGGCACACACCGCGCAACAGCGACGGGCAGACCCGCCGCACCGTTTGAAGAATTGCCCACCCTCAGCCGGTTCGATTGCCCGCTCGAAGTCATGCGCCCGGCCACCGACAGAGGTTTGAAAAAGACATATGCGCTGTTATCGGCGCTTGTGGGATGAGCTGGGTGTAATGCCTGGCTCCGGCTCTGGAAGTTTCCTGCCCGTGCCGGCGCAGCGGCGGCTACCCTAAATTGAGG
>NZ_JBNHIC010000262.1:0-269 GCF_059092905.1 Arthrobacter sp. B0427-1-12
TGTTCGGCGTTATCGGCTTCATTATCGGCCGTGTCCTGGAAGGCAAACTGGACCTGCAGGCCATGCTCGGCAGAGCCTCCGAGCGGCGGTGAGAACAGTGTCCGGGAACACCCTCACCCGTTCTCCCGGACCCGGCGGGAACGCCGGTCCGAACCCAAGTTCGCCTGATGATCCCGGCTCCCGCGGCGCACTGGTGCTCCATGAAAAGGTCGTCAAGAAAATTGCCGCTCAGGCGGCCGGGGAGGCCAGCGTCACCGGAGGCTCCTCGG
>NZ_JBNHIC010000263.1:0-264 GCF_059092905.1 Arthrobacter sp. B0427-1-12
GCCGATACTCGGAGGCCTTCGCTTCGAGCACCTGAAGCGGGACCGGCTCCGTCGCGGGCGTGTGCTCGAGCAGCTCCCACGCCGTGCCAGGGGTGGCGTGATCGAGCGCCTGATGCGGTCGGCGGTGGTTGTAGTGTTCGCGGAATCTCGTGATCCGTTCCCGCAGCTGCTCGAGCGTGACCGGCCGGTTGGCGTCGAGGAACCGGATCAGGGTCTGGTGGGACCGTTCGTTCTTGCCTTGCGTGGTCGGCCTTCCCGGAAGCC
>NZ_JBNHIC010000264.1:0-257 GCF_059092905.1 Arthrobacter sp. B0427-1-12
GGTGAGTGCGTCGACGGTCCTGCCGTGGGCGTCGATCTGGTCCAGGTAGATCCTCACCATGAACGCATCGTGGTCGCTGAAGCGGCCCACCAGGGCCTCGGTCAGGGCCGCGGTCTTGCTGCGCATCGGGCCCCGGGCAGGGACGCGAGCACCACCGGGGCGCGTTCGCCGGCGATGAGGGCCTCGAGCATGGCACGGGAGGACACACCGGTCAGGTCCGTGACGGTGGAGGAGAGCTTGATGCCGGTGGATTCAAG
>NZ_JBNHIC010000265.1:0-257 GCF_059092905.1 Arthrobacter sp. B0427-1-12
CTCCGGCCAGTCCAAAGCGGAGAACCGGATCGGGTGGGCCATGTCGGACCTGACCCGGGCGACAGCGGTCGCCAAGCCCGAACGCGGCAGGTTCGTCATCACCGATCTGGGCCGGGAACTGCTGCACCGGAACCCGCAGGCCGTCACCCAGGACGTCCTGAAGGACATCCCGGCCTACCGCGACTACGAGCCGCAGCGGCAGAACGTCTCCAAGGCCGACCCGGTGGATATCACCGTCGAAGACTCCGAACTGGACC
>NZ_JBNHIC010000266.1:0-256 GCF_059092905.1 Arthrobacter sp. B0427-1-12
GGGATGAGGTGGTGGTCTGGAAGCTCGACAGGCTGGGCCGCAGCACCCGCAGCCTGCTGGCCCTCATCGATGAGCTGGAAGGCCGCGGCGTCCACTTCCGGTCACTGACCGAGGGCATCACCACCACGGGCCCCATGGGCAAGGCCATGCTCACCGTGCTGTCCGCGTTCGCCCAGCTCGAACGTGACCAGCTGGCCGAGCGGACCAGGGCAGGCATGGCCGCAGCCGCCGTCAACGGGCGCAGGGCCGGACGGCG
>NZ_JBNHIC010000267.1:0-247 GCF_059092905.1 Arthrobacter sp. B0427-1-12
CGATGCGGTGAACTCCAGGCAGCAGCTGGCCGGGGTCCTCGCCGCGGGCACGGGCGCGCGCTGGCTGCGCCGATCGTGCGTGTAGCCGAGTGTCTCGACCCCCCCCGGTAGCCCTGCCAGGCATCGGTGATGACGGTGGCGCCGGGCTCGACGTTCTCGCCGACGAACAGGTGCAGCGAGGCGGCCGAGGCGTCGGCCAGGATCGCCATCCGACAGCGTCCGTAGCCGCGGGGCTGCCTGACTTCGA
>NZ_JBNHIC010000268.1:0-246 GCF_059092905.1 Arthrobacter sp. B0427-1-12
CTGTAGTCCGTCCTCACCCTGGCTGCAGGGTCAGGACCGGCCATGAAAGGGGACCCCGATGTCACCGACGCACATCAGTCTGGCCGTCGCTCTCACTCTGGGTATTGTTCTGGCGTTTGGCGGGTTCACCGCGTTCGCGGTGGTGGCACTGTTCGGCGTTATCGGCTTCATTATCGGCCGTGTCCTGGAAGGCAAACTGGACCTGCAGGCCATGCTCGGCAGAGCCTCCGAGCGGCGGTGAGAACA
>NZ_JBNHIC010000269.1:0-245 GCF_059092905.1 Arthrobacter sp. B0427-1-12
GGTATCCCCACGGCCGGCCCCGGCCGCTGGCCCGGGCCGGGTCTTGCCCCGGGGTGACGCGGCCGCAGGGACCTTGCGGCCGGCCTTCACATACTGCTTGAAGGCCTTACGCAGCGCAGCAGCATCCCCTGCGGACAGGTCAATTTCGTAGTTCGTGCCGTCCATGCCGAAATGCACCGTTTCGTCCGCCGGCCCGCCGTCCAAATCAGAGACCAGGACGATTTCCACCTTTTGTGCCATGCGAA
>NZ_JBNHIC010000270.1:0-243 GCF_059092905.1 Arthrobacter sp. B0427-1-12
TCAAGGCCGAGCTCGTGCGCAACAAAGGCCCCTGGCGGGACATCGGCCACCTCGAGGTCGCCGTCGCCGAGTACATCGACTGGTTCAACCACCGGCGGCAGCCACGGCATCGGTGATGAAATCACCGGCCTGCATCCCGGCCCAAGAAACCTGCAAGAGATCAGGCCTTAGATAAATTGAATACCCCGCCATGACAACACCCATTCGCTAAGTGTTGCAATCACCGCAAGAACCCAAGGATGC
>NZ_JBNHIC010000271.1:0-243 GCF_059092905.1 Arthrobacter sp. B0427-1-12
GGCTTACGGCCCGGAGTGGATTCACCTGCCCGCCCGCCCGGTGGTGCAGGCGGATGGACCATGGTCCGCGATTGGTCATGGCCACAGCGTAGACCGGTGCAGGGCCGCACTGAATTCTTTTGGACGGCATGATCTGCACGGCCGCCGTTGCCGGCCTGATTCTGCTGGTGCTGCCGATCATCTTGATGGCCCATTGCCAGGACCGGGCCACGCCTGCGGTACTTCGGCTTCGAGCGCAGTCAA
>NZ_JBNHIC010000272.1:0-243 GCF_059092905.1 Arthrobacter sp. B0427-1-12
GGCTTACGGCCCGGAGTGGATTCACCTGCCCGCCCGCCCGGTGGTGCAGGCGGATGGACCATGGTCCGCGATTGGTCATGGCCACAGCGTAGACCGGCGCAGGGCCGCACTGAATTCTTTTGGACGGCATGATCTGCACGGCCGCTGTTGCCGGCCTGATTCTGCTGGTGCTGCCGATCATCTTGATGGCCCATTGCCAGGACCGGGCCACGCCTGCGGTACTTCGGCTTCGAGCGCAGTCAA
>NZ_JBNHIC010000273.1:0-238 GCF_059092905.1 Arthrobacter sp. B0427-1-12
CGTTATGCATATTTTTTCCCATAAACGGCGGCGAAGGAAGAGCTGGCCTCTGCACACGGACGGGTCAATGTTCTCCCCCGGTAAAGCAATACCGCCTGTGCCGGAGCCTGTCCGTAACCGGCAGGCCGGGATACTCTGAGGTACCGCCAAGTGCGGTTGAAGAAAAAATCAGCGTCCCTCGCTGATCAGAGCCGACCACCAGGGACACTGCCGCAGGCACCAACAGCCGAAACGTGCA
>NZ_JBNHIC010000274.1:0-235 GCF_059092905.1 Arthrobacter sp. B0427-1-12
TGCGCCAGGCCACACCCGGGAACATGATCACCGATCCGGCGCTGCTGGCGCACCTGACCGCCCGCCGGGCCCAGCCCGCCGGACCCCCGGTACCGGACCTGACGCACCGGGAGATGGACGTGCTGCGCCTGATGGCCACCGGCTCCGATGTGCGCACCAACGCCCGCACGCTGGGCATCTCCACCCAAACCTGCCGCGGCTACACCAAGTCCGTCCTGGCCAAACTCGGCGCCCA
>NZ_JBNHIC010000275.1:0-234 GCF_059092905.1 Arthrobacter sp. B0427-1-12
ATGGGGAGCGGGAGATCCTGGGCATCTGGGCCGGCGACGGCGCTGAGGGCGCCCGGTTCTGGCTGCAGGTCTTCTCCGAGCTGAAGAACCGGGGCGTCGAGGACGTGCTCATCGCCGTCTGCGACTTAGCTCTTGGGCTGCCGGAGGCGATCACGACCATCTGGGAGCGAACGGTGGTGCAGCAGTGCATCGTGCACCTGATCCGCAACAGCTTCCGTTACGCCGGCCGGCAGC
>NZ_JBNHIC010000276.1:0-233 GCF_059092905.1 Arthrobacter sp. B0427-1-12
CCATGGCCGAGCCGAAGACCAGCCGGAGGATGAGGAGGATCTCGCCGTCGCTGGCGGGCAGGGCGTAGAAGGCCGACATCCACAGGCCGGACAGGGCAGCAATCAGGCCGGCGGGGACAAGAATGCGGCCGGCGCCGCGGTGCCAGTTGCGCCTGCCCCGCAGCGCGGGCACGAACTGGAACGCCCCGAGCAGGCAGTACACGGTGACGCTGACGATGTGCGCCACCACCGGA
>NZ_JBNHIC010000277.1:0-231 GCF_059092905.1 Arthrobacter sp. B0427-1-12
ACCGGTCGCAGCGGCCGGGAATCGGGGTGGGCGGGCATATCTCCACCTACGCGGGCGCCGCAACGCTGTACGAAGTCGGACTGAACCATTTCTTCCGCGGCAAGGACCACCCCGGCGGCGGCGACCAGGTCTTCTTCCAGGGCCACGCGTCTCCGGGCATGTACGCCCGTGCCTACCTTGAGGGGCGGCTGAGCGAGGAGGACCTGGACGGTTTCCGGCAGGAGAAGTCCA
>NZ_JBNHIC010000278.1:0-227 GCF_059092905.1 Arthrobacter sp. B0427-1-12
CCGGGAAGTCGATGGCGAACTGCATGGCGACCCAGCCGCCGATGGAGTTGCCCACGATCCAGGTCTTCTCGATGCCCAGCGCGTCGAGCACGCGCACGGCGTGGCGGACCCATTCCCTGATGCCGTATTTGGTGCCGGGGGCGACGATGGTCTGGCCGTAGCCGATGGAGTCGATCGCGATGCAGCGGCCCTGCTCGGCGATCTGCGGCAGGTTCAGCCACCAGTTC
>NZ_JBNHIC010000279.1:0-222 GCF_059092905.1 Arthrobacter sp. B0427-1-12
CCGTGTTCAGCAGAACCCCCGGGGCAGCGGACTTCAGCCGGATCACCCATGCTGCAGCCCTCAGCAATGCCGGTCCGGTGCCCCAAGCCGGCGCCCACGGCCACGGGGCACCGTCCGGGGGGCCGGTGAACGAGACCTGGGCCGATGTGATCCTCATCGAAGCGGAAGTTACCAACACCGGCAGGGCGCCCAGGCTGTTCTCACCCGGCCAGCTGCGGCTGA
>NZ_JBNHIC010000280.1:0-221 GCF_059092905.1 Arthrobacter sp. B0427-1-12
GGTGATCGAGGGGATCGAGGACACCGGCGAGGTGATCGTGGTTCACGCGTCGACGCGTGGCGGGGCGGTGGAGTGCCCGGCGTGCGGGACGCTGACTAGGAGGGTCCACGCCTTCCATGAGCGCATGCCGGCGGACGTGCCGGCCGATGGGCGCCGCGTGCTGCTGCGGGTGCGGGTACGCCGGATGCGGTGCCTGTCATCTGACTGCGCGCGGCAGACCT
>NZ_JBNHIC010000281.1:0-217 GCF_059092905.1 Arthrobacter sp. B0427-1-12
GGTTCTGCCATGGCCGGAGGATTCGAAGTATTCACCGATGCTGACGGGCTGTTCAGATTCCGGCTGAGAAGCGGTGACGGGTCGGTTATGGCGGTCTTGGACGGCTTCGCAGACAAAACGGCCGCCGTGCGGGCCATTGAGGCAGTGCGCGAGCATGCCGCCGGTGCGCTGATCACCGACCTGACCACCCGGGCGTGACAACGGCGGGCGGCCTGAC
>NZ_JBNHIC010000282.1:0-215 GCF_059092905.1 Arthrobacter sp. B0427-1-12
GGATGGAACGGGCGGAAACGCTGCTCCGGGGTTTCCGCCCGCCCCGTTGGCCGGCTCATGGGTACCGGCCCTGTCGCCTGTGCCGGCAGGATCACGGTTCGAGGACATCCCACCAAGCGGACGACACTGTCGATTCTCGCACCGGATCCGCACCCGGGGAAGGTCCTCCCCGCCGTCCCCTGGCTGTGGCCGGACCTGCGCTGTGGTCAGAGCGG
>NZ_JBNHIC010000283.1:0-210 GCF_059092905.1 Arthrobacter sp. B0427-1-12
GCCAGCAGCAGCAGTGTGAGTCCGGCCAGCAGCAGCACCGTGCCGCTGACCCACACCGCAGGATCATTCCATCTCAGGGCGGCCGCCCAGTCCCGCAGGCCGGCCAGGAACGGGGGCCACATGCCCTCGGCCAGGCGAGCGATCGAGAGCCAGGTCAGGGTGATGCCCGCCCCCAGCATCAGCAGTCCGATGATGAGAGCCGGGATGGCG
>NZ_JBNHIC010000284.1:0-210 GCF_059092905.1 Arthrobacter sp. B0427-1-12
TGATCCGAAAGGAGACGGCCGTGTCAGAGTTCACGACCGAGATGACAGAGGCGATGATCGATCCCGTGACGGGAGAGATCATCGATCAGAAGGAGCTCGCCGAACGGCTGCTTGCTCAGGCCAAGGAGCAGGGCGTGAGTCTGGTGGGCCCTGGTGGGCTGCTGAGCCAGCTCACGAAGAACGTGCTCGAGACGGCGCTGGAGGCGGAAC
>NZ_JBNHIC010000285.1:0-204 GCF_059092905.1 Arthrobacter sp. B0427-1-12
GTTCGGGGCTGCGGTGATGGTCTGTCTGCCGATTCTGATGGTCACGGTGCGCAGCGGGCGCAGGGTCCGCACGAGCTTTTTGATCGTGACGCCGGTGGTGTCCTGGAGGGGGACTGTCCCTAGCTCCTCTGTCAAGCAGCGAGGATGAGCGTGCGGGCTGCGGAGGTTTTCTGATCGTCGATCAGAGCTCGATATACGACGTCG
>NZ_JBNHIC010000286.1:0-201 GCF_059092905.1 Arthrobacter sp. B0427-1-12
CCCGGATCCCGGCGGCCGGGTTCATCGCCCCGAAGGTCGAGCCCGAGTTCGGGTTCGTGCTCAGCCAGACCCTGTCCGGGCCCGGGGTGACCGTCGAGCAGGCGGCCGCGGCGATCGGGGCGGTGTATCCGGCGATCGAGATCATCGACTCGCGGATCGCCGACTGGGACATCCGCCTGGTGGACACGGTCGCGGACAACG
>NZ_JBNHIC010000287.1:0-201 GCF_059092905.1 Arthrobacter sp. B0427-1-12
GGGCGACGGAGTTGACGAAGACCGGGATCACCGGAGTCGCATCCAGCCCGCCGAAGATGATCTCCATCGGCTGCACGGCGCCGTGGTCGACCTCCATCCTGCGCGAGATCGCGGTGTCGATGTCCCGGTCGATGACGAACTGGGCCAGCTCCTCGGCGATGCCGGTCGGGACGTTGATTGGTCCTTCCCAGGAGTCGTAGT
>NZ_JBNHIC010000288.1:0-201 GCF_059092905.1 Arthrobacter sp. B0427-1-12
TGCGGGACTGGGCGGCCGCCCTGAGATGGAATGATCCTGCGGTGTGGGTCAGCGGCACGGTGCTGCTGCTGGCCGGACTCACACTGCTGCTGCTGGCACTCCTCCCCGGCAGCTTCAACGCCGTCGGGCTCCGGAGCGCCGCTCCGGACACCGCCGCTCCGGCTCAGCCGCCCCCCAGCCGCGAGATCGTCATGACCCGCA
>NZ_JBNHIC010000289.1:0-200 GCF_059092905.1 Arthrobacter sp. B0427-1-12
GGAGAACGTTGAGCGGCTGACGCCCGTCGCGCGCTGACGCCCCAGCAATCTCCTGGAGCATGGAGCGGCGGCGGGGCTGTAGCACCAAGTGTTTGGTTGAAGATAGTGTGGGTTCCATCGATGCCACGACGAGGACGAAAACGAGCCCCTATGAATGACAAGCCCCAAGGCCGCTGGAACGAGGTGGTCGAAGCCGCCGC
>NZ_JBNHIC010000290.1:0-200 GCF_059092905.1 Arthrobacter sp. B0427-1-12
CGGTGATGGCCGAGGGGCTGACCGGGTCCCCGTTTTCGTCGATCACGAAGCAGCGGTCCGCGTCGCCGTCGAAGGCCAGGCCGATATCCGCCCCGTGTGCGGTGACGGCGGCCTGCAGATCCCGGAGGTTTTCCGGTTCCAGCGGGTTGGCCGGGTGGTTGGGGAAGGAGCCGTCCAGCTCGAAGTACAGCGGCACGATC
>NZ_JBNHIC010000291.1:0-200 GCF_059092905.1 Arthrobacter sp. B0427-1-12
GGAGAACGTTGAGCGGCTGACGCCCGTCGCGCGCTGACGCCCCAGCAATCTCCTGGAGCATGGAGCGGCGGCGGGGCTGTAGCACCAAGTGTTTGGTGGAAGGTAGTGTGGGTTCCATCGATGCCACGACGAGGACGAAAACGAGCCCCTATGAATGACAAGCCCCAAGGCCGCTGGAACGAGGTGGTCGAAGCCGCCGC